>NZ_DBNHDN010000011.1:0-81810 GCF_057139185.1 Rudaea sp.
TCGAGACTCGCGTCCTCCGGCACCTGCCCGGCCAGATAGACGACACCATTGTGGATGCTGGCCTCGGACATGCGCGGGCCGGGATCAATGCGTTGGATCATGAAGTTCCTGTGACTGGTTGCGAAAAGTCTACTCTGAAGACTCATGTCGCCGCCGCCTGCGCGTGGCGGTATGTTCGGACTTGCGAAGTTCTGAACATCCACTGTTCCGAATGCACTTCCCAACCAACGCCGAAACCAAACCCGGGACAGAGTCGACTTTCAATAAAAACCTGAAATTGGATTCGACCACACGCTACGCAGCAACCTGCTCAAACGAAAAATGCTTCGCGTCCATGCGTCGGCTCGCGTGCTCCATCGTCATCGCGCAGATGCGACCGTTGGCATCAAGCTCAAGCAATGTGTTTTCGTCGAGATCGCGCGTTTGCGCAATCGCATCGGCTCGAAATTCGATGTAAAGCGTATCGGTATCTTCGAAGTATTTGACTTTCATGGCTTGAAGTCCCGGTCAAAGAACGCGTTGTGAATCGTTTCGCCATCTTCGAGAAGCACAACGCGCAGATGGCGCCCTTCCGCCTCGTCGATCCTGACCCAGCGGCGGATTCGACCGTCGGACTGAACGACTTCCTTGATCGGCCTCTGGACGGCACGCTCGATCCACTCGTCGTGGATCATCGCACGATCCGGGCGCATGCGTGTAGCGAGAAAGTAGTGCGTGAATTTCATCCTTGAACCCTCGATCACATATTCCGCCGATACTCCCCACCCACCTCATACAACGCATGGCTGATCTGCCCTAGCGAGTAGTACTTCACCGCCTCGATCAACTGCGCGAATACATTCTTGCGGTCACGCGCCGTCTGCTGCAACGCACGCAACCCTTCCGGCATGAAACCGTTGCGGTTGCCGCGATAGGCTTCGATGTTGGCGATTTGCTGCCCCTTCTCTTCTTCCGTCGAGCGGATCAGTTCGATCGTGGTGGTGATGTCGCCGCCGTGTTCCTTGGGCAGGAAGGTGTTGACGCCGATCAGCGGCAAACTGCCGTCGTGCTTCTTGTGCTCGTAATACAACGACTCTTCCTGGATCTTCCCGCGCTGGTACATGGTGTCCATCGCGCCGAGCACGCCGCCGCGTTCGCTGATCGCTTCGAACTCCTTGTAGACGGCTTCTTCGACGATGTCGGTGAGCTTGTCGATGATGAAGCTGCCCTGCCACGGGTTCTCGCAGAAATTCAAACCCAGCTCGCGGTTGATGATCAGCTGGATGGCGACGGCGCGGCGCACGGATTCTTCGGTCGGCGTGGTGATCGCTTCGTCGTAGGCGTTGGTGTGCAGGCTGTTGCAGTTGTCGAACAGCGCGTACAGCGCCTGCAGTGTGGTGCGGATATCGTTGAACTGGATTTCCTGCGCGTGCAGCGAGCGGCCGGAGGTCTGGATGTGGTATTTCATCATCTGGCTGCGCTCGTTGGCGCCGTAGCGCTCGCGCATGGCGCGCGCCCAGATGCGCCGCGCGACGCGGCCGATGACGCTGTACTCCGGGTCCATGCCGTTGGAGAAGAAGAACGACAGGTTCGGGGCGAAGTCGTCGATGCGCATGCCGCGCGCAAGGTAGTATTCGACGATGGTGAAGCCGTTCGACAGGGTGAAGGCGAGCTGCGAGATCGGGTTCGCGCCGGCCTCGGCGATGTGGTAGCCCGAGATCGACACCGAGTAGAAGTTGCGCACCTTGTGGTCGACGAAGTACTGCTGGATGTCGCCCATCATGCGCAGGGCGAATTCGGTCGAGAAGATGCAGGTGTTCTGCGCCTGGTCTTCCTTCAAGATGTCGGCCTGCACGGTGCCGCGCACCTGGCTAAGCGTTTCCGCCTTGATGCGCGCGTAGGTTTCGGCATCGACGAGCTGGTCGCCGGTGATGCCGAGCAGGCCGAGACCGAGGCCATTGTTTCCGGCCGGCAGTTCGCCGCCGTAAGTCGGCCGCGTTTTGCCTTGGTAGAGTTCCTTGATCCTGGCTTCCGCCCCGGCCCAGCGCGTGGCATCGGCCTTGAGGTATTTCTCGACCTGTTGGTCGATCGCGGTGTTCATGAACATCGCGAGGATGATCGGCGCGGGGCCGTTGATCGTCATCGACACCGAGGTGCTCGGCGCGGCCAGGTCGAAGCCGGAGTACAGCTTCTTCATGTCGTCGAGCGTGGGAATGTTGACGCCGGAGTTGCCGATCTTGCCGTAGATGTCGGGGCGCCGATGCGGGTCTTCGCCGTACAGCGTGACCGAGTCGAACGCGGTGGAGAGGCGCGTCGCCTTCTGCCCCTGCGAGAGATAGTGGAAGCGGCGGTTGGTGCGCTCGGGCGTGCCCTCGCCCGCGAACATGCGCAGCGGGTCTTCGCCGGTGCGCCGGTACGGGTAGATGCCACCGGTGTACGGGTAAGCGCCCGGCAGGTTTTCCTTCATCAGGAAGGTGACGAGTTCGCCCCAGCTCTTGTAGGTCGGCGCCGCGACCTTCGGCACTTTCTGGTGCGACATCGATTCGACGTAGTTGCTGCCGTCGACCGGCTTGCCGCGCACGAGGTAGGTGTAGTGTTCGTCGCTGATCGATTTGAGCCGCGCCGGCCATTCGCGCAGCAGGTTGATCGCGTCGCTACTGAGTTGCTTGACCGCGTCGTTGTAATGCTGGCGCAGGGCGACGAGCGTGCCGCCGTCGTCCGTGTGCGCGGGGGCGAGCAGCGTCGCGTCGTAAAAATCGAGCGCCTTCGGCAAATGTTGGTCGCCGAGTTCCTTGAGCGCGGTCCACAAGGCCTGCGCGCGGTCGGCGATCCCGGCCTGGCGCACGATCTGGCCGTTGATGCCGCGGCCGCCTTCGGCGATCTCGGCGAGGTAGCGCACGCGGCTGCCGGGAATCAGCACGGTGGCGCGCGGTTCTTTGAGCGAGGTGTCGAGTTGCGGATCGAAGTCGCAGTGTTTCGAGGCGATGCCCTGCAGTTTCTCGCGCAGCAGCCGGCACAGGTTGACGAACATCCAGGTCACGCCCGGATCGTTGAACTGGCTGGCGATGGTCGGATAGACCGGCACATCCTCGTCTTTCATCTGGAACGCAACGCGGTTGCGCTTCCACTGCTTGCGCACGTCGCGCAGCGCGTCCTCGGCGCCACGCTTGTCGTATTTGTTGAGCACGACGAGTTCGGCGAAGTCGAGCATGTCGATCTTCTCGAGCTGGCTCGCCGCGCCGTAGTCGCTGGTCATCACGTAGATCGGGAAATCGACGAGATCGACGATCTCCGAATCGGACTGGCCGATGCCGGCGGTCTCGACGATGACGAGATCGTAGCCCTGCCCCTTCAAGAACGCGATGCTGTCTTTCAACATCACGCTCGTCGCTGCGTGCTGGCGGCGCGTCGCCATCGAGCGCATGAACACGCGCCTGGAACGCAGCGAATTCATGCGGATGCGGTCGCCGAGCAGCGCGCCGCCGGAGCGGCGCCGGGTCGGATCGACCGCGAGCACGGCGATGCGCATCTGCGGAAACGCGTGCAGGAAACGCAGCACGAGCTCGTCGACCGCGCTCGACTTGCCCGCGCCACCGGTGCCGGTGATACCGATCACGGGTGTCTTGCCGCCGGCGAGCTGCCATTCCTTGCGCAAGCGCGCGAGTTCGGCCTCGTCGTGGCGGCCTTCCTCGATCGCGGTCAGCGCGTGGCCGACGGCGATCTCGTCGTCGATCGCGACCTTGGCCTGCACGCTTGCGTGCGCCTTCGCTTCGCCGCCCAGGCGCGCATCCGCGGCCTTGCGCGCGCGCGCGACCACGTCCTCGATCATCTGCACCAGGCCCAGGTGCATGCCGTCGTTCGGGTGATAGATGCGTTCGACGCCGTAAGCCTGCAGCTCGGCGATTTCCTCGGGCGTGATCGTGCCGCCGCCGCCGCCGAACACGCGGATGTGCGCGGCGTTGTGCTGCTTGAGCATGTCGACCATGTACTTGAAGTACTCGACGTGACCGCCCTGATAGCTCGACAGCGCAATCGCATCGGCGTCTTCCTGCAGCGCCGCGCGCACCACGTCCTCGACGCTGCGGTTGTGGCCCAGATGAATGACTTCCGCGCCCTGCGCCTGGATCAGGCGACGCATGATGTTGATCGCGGCGTCGTGGCCATCGAACAGGCTCGCGGCGGTGACGAAGCGCAGCGGCGCGGCCTCCGTCGACGTGGCGCGCGCGGTGGGAATGGGCTGTGCGGTCGTGCTCATGGCGGATCCGTGTCGCGACGATCCGCCTATTCTACCCGCTGCGCCCGCGCGAAACTCCCGCGGACGCACACTTGCGCCGGGGCGATCAAACGATGCCGTACGGCAGGTTGGGCGAGGACACCACGCGTTCGCCGACGGTTTCGCCGCGCGCAAAACGCAGCGCCGCATCGATCACTTCGGAATCGTCGACGATGCGGTTGTGGCCGAGCCCGCTCGTGCTCAGCATGCGCGCGCCGGGCCAGTGGCGCGCGTAGCACTCGCCCTCTGCCCACGGCACTTCGCGGTCGCCGAGATCGTGCACGATCAGCACGGGCTGGCCAAGCGCGGGCAGATGCCGGAACGCCTGCATGTCGCGCGGATGCACGCCGGTGCGCTGCTCGCACCATGCGTAGAACGGCTCGCGCAGGCCGGGGCCGAGATGCATGAAGCGGAAGAAACGCTCGGCCGCGGCGATCATGTCGGCCGGCGGCGCGATCAGCACGAGACGGTCGGCATGCCAGGTTTCATCCAGTGCCATGCACACGGCCGGGCCGCCGAACGAGTGCGCGACCGCGAGCGCCGCATCGCCGAAGTGGCGGCCTACGGCCTGCACCGTGTCGGCGAATTCGGGCAGCGTGCTCAGCTCGCCGCTGCTGTTGCCATGGCCGGGCTGGTCGAACGTCACCACAGCGTAGCCGAGCGCGCGCAGGTGCGCGACCCAAGGCTGGAAGCGCAGGCCGAAGCTCGACCAGCCGTGCGCGAGCAGCGCATACGGCTGCGTCGCCGGATCGCCCCAGACGTAGGTCGCCACCGTGCGCCCGCCGCTGCGCAGCGACAGGCGCTGCATCTGTGCATCGAGTTGCGCCGCACGCGCGCGGCTGCGGCTGCTCGCGAACGGCGTGGCGAACAAGCGTGCCGCGCGCCGCGCCGTGCGCCGTGGCGCGATCACGCCGCCGATCGCAAAGCCGGCGCGCAGCGCGCCCAAGGTCAGAATGTTACGAACGATCGTGCTATTTCTTGCCGGAGTCGAGGTTGTCATGATTGACCTGCGGGGGTTTCAGCGGGAATGGGCGGCGATCAGGCGCTCGAATGCGCGTTCCGCCTGGGTACGGGCCAGCTTCGGATCGAACAGGCGCGTGTCCTGGTGCAAGGCAAGGGAAATGCCGAACACCTCGAATGCGAACTGGCGTGCGTCGGTGTCGGCGCGCAGCTCACGCGCGTCGACCGCGAGGGCTACCGCCTTCGCGCATTCGCTGCGCCACAGTTCCATCAGCGCGACGACACGGTCGCGCTGCGGCCCGGGGCGTGCGTCGTATTCGTTGACCGCGCCCATGAGCAAGCAGCCGTAACGGTTTTCGCGCACCCAGTCGAACCAGCCGTGGACAATCGCGCGCAGCCGCGGCAGGCCGCGTTTCTCACGCAGTGCCGGCACGAACACGCGTTCACCGAAGCGTTGCGCGCCGAATTCGAGCACGGCGAGCTGCAGTTCCTCGCGCGAACCGAAGTGCGCGAACACACCGCTCTTGGACATCTTCGCCGCCGCGGCGAGTTCACCGATCGACAGGCCCTCGAGACCCTTGCGCGAGGCCAGCACGTAGGCGCGATCAAGGATCATCTCGCGCGTCGCACTGCCCTTGTCGGTGGTTGCAGCGATTGCCATGAGCAGAGAATAGCACGATCGTTCGTTCTTTTCAACAAGCAGGGGCGATGTCGCACGCGCGCTGCCGCGGCGCCTTGCCAAGCCGCAGCGGCCGCTGCGCTATCATGTGCGTTCCACGTCGACCGGATAGTAAAGCATGCGCCCGTTCCCGCTCGGAGAAGAGCTCGACCTGCTGCGCGACACCGTCGCGGCGTTCGCGGACAAGGAAATCGCACCGCGCGCCAACGCGATCGACCACGACAACGTGTTCCCGTCCGACCTCTGGCGCAAGCTCGGCGAGATGGGCCTGCTCGGCATCACCGTGCCGCACGACTATGGCGGTTCGGGCATGGGCTACCTCGCCCATCTCGTCGCGATGGAGGAAATCTCGCGCGCCTCGGGCTCGATCGGCCTGTCCTACGGCGCGCATTCGAACCTCTGCATCAACAACATCCTGCACAACGCGAGCGAGGCACAGAAGAAGAAATATCTGCCCAAGCTGTGCAGCGGCGAATTCGTCGGCGCACTGGCGATGAGCGAGCCCGGCGCCGGCTCCGACGTGGTCGGCTCGATGACCTGCCGCGCCGAGCAGAAAAACGGTCACTGGATCGCCAACGGCTCGAAGATGTGGATAACCAACGGCCCCGATGCCGACGTGCTGCTGGTCTACATGCGCACCGCGCACCGCCCGGCCGGTTCGCGCTGCATGACCGCGTTCCTCGTCGAAAAAGGCATGAAGGGTTTCAGCACTGCGCAGAAGCTCGACAAGCTCGGCATGCGCGGCTCGAACACCTGCGAGCTGGTGTTCGACAATTGCGAGATCCCCGATGAAAACCGCGTGGGCGAGGTCAACGAAGGCGTGCGTGTGCTGATGAGCGGCCTCGACACCGAGCGCCTCGTGCTCTCGGGTGGTCCGATCGGGCTGATGCAGGCCGCGCTCGACATCGCCCTGCCCTATGTGCGCGAACGCAAGCAGTTCAACGCGCCGATCGGCACGTTCGGCATCATGCAGGCGAAGATCGCGGACATGTATACGGCGCTGCAGTCCTCGCGCGCCTATGCCTACCTGGTCGCGCAGAACTACGATGCCGGGGTGAAGTCGCGCATCGATCCGGCCTCGTGCCTGATGCACTGCTCGCAGAATGCCGTGCAGGTCGCGCTCGAAGCCATCCAGGCGCTCGGCGGCAACGGCTACATCAACGAATACCCGACCGGACGCATCCTGCGCGACGCCAAGCTCTACGAGATCGGCGCGGGCACCAACGAGATCCGGCGCATGCTGATCGGGCGCGAGCTGTTCCACGGCAAGAGTTGATTCTGCGCTTCCGCCGCCATTGCAGCGGCTGGGCGGAACGTCCGATTGCCGCACCGCGACAATGAGCCGATAATCGAGCCAACCACCTCCCCTTTTTTCACAAACGAGGAAATCGCCATGTCAGACGTCGTCATCGTAGGCGCCAAGCGCACCGCCATCGGTTCCATGCTCGGCCAGTTCACCGGCGTGCCGACGCCAACGCTGGGCGCGACGGCGATCAAGGCCGCACTCGACGAATCCGGGGTGCCGGCGGCCGACGTTTCCGAAGTCATCATGGGCTGCGTGCTGCCGGCCAACCTCGGCCAGGCGCCGGCGCGCCAGGCGGCGCTCGCCGCGGGCCTGCCGAAATCGGCCGGTTGCACCACGATCAACAAGGTCTGCGGCTCGGGCATGAAGGCGATCATGCTCGCCAACGACCTGATCAAGGCCGGCTCGGCCAGCGTCGTCGTCGCCGGCGGCATGGAGTCGATGACCAACGCGCCGCACATGGTCGCCGCGCGCACCGGCCTGCGCTACGGCGACGCCAAGCTCGTTGACCACATGGCCTGGGATGGATTGACGAATCCGTACGACGGCAAGTCGATGGGCGTGTTCGCCGAGGCGACCGCGGCCAAGTACGGCTTCACGCGCGAGGCGCAGGATGCGTACACGATCGAGTCGGTCAAGCGCGCGCAGGAAGCGATCAAGTCGGGCGCGTTCAAGGACGAAATCGTGCCGGTCAAGGTCGCGACGAAGAAGGGCGAGGTCGAGTTCGCCGTCGACGAGCAGCCGGGCAAGTCCGACGTGACGAAAATCCCGACGCTCAAGGGCGCGTTCGCGAAAGACGGCACGGTGACCGCGGCGAGTTCGTCGAGCATCTCCGACGGCGCCGCCGCGACCGTGCTGATGAGTGCCGACGAAGCGAAAAAGCGCGGCGTGAAGCCGATCGCGCGCATCGTCGCGCACGCGACCAATGCGCATGAGCCGGAATGGTTCACCACCGCGCCGGTCGGCGCGATGCAGAAGGTGCTTGACAAGGCGGGCTGGAAAGTCGGCGACGTCGACCTGTTCGAAGTCAACGAGGCTTTCGCAGTCGTCGCAATGGCGCCGATGAAGGACCTCGGTGTGCCGCACGAAAAGCTCAACGTCAACGGCGGCGCCTGCGCTCTCGGCCACCCGATCGGCGCCTCGGGAGCGCGCCTCGTCGTCACCCTGCTCAACGCGCTGCGCAAGCGCGGCGGCAGGAAGGGCGTCGCCGCACTGTGCATCGGTGGCGGCGAAGCGACCGCAATTGCGGTCGAACTGGTTTAAGCTAGGGGAGACGTGCACGACTGCCGCGGCCTGCGGCAGTCGTTTGTTTCGTTGCGGTTCCAACCAACCATGTGGAGAGGGAACATGAAGATCAAAGCCATCATTGCCGTCCTGGCGCTTGCCGTTACGCTGACCGCCTGCGACGACTCGAAACAAAAGGCGGAGCAAGCTGCGGCGCAGGCCAAGGCCGCCGCCGACAAGGCCGCCGCCGACGCAAAGGCTGCCGCCGACAAGGCCGCCGCCGATGCGAAGGCTGCCGCCGACGCCGCTGCGCAAAAAGTCGGCGACGCCGCGGCCGCGACGGGCGAGGCCGTCAACAATGCCGCCAGCACGGCCAGCGCGACCGCTGGCGGCGTGGTCCAGGACGGCAAGCAACTCGCCTCCGATGCCGCAAGTGCGACCAAGGATGCTGCCGGCAAGGCTGTCGATGCGACCAAGGCCGGCGCGCATGAAGTCGCCGAAGGCGCAAAGGCCGTGGCCGGTGACGTGAAGGACGCCGCGGTCAAGGCCAAAGATGCGGTGAAGGAGAAAGTCGAAAAACACTGACTTTCGATTGCATCTACGCGACGCCGGCCGCCACAGTGCGGCCGGTCTTGTTCAAGCTGGCAGCCATCCTGCCGACACCTGATAGAACGTCATTTCCGCTTTCACCGGGATGACGGCGGAGAATTACGTGCCCGCCATCGAATCGCAGATCGACCCGCGTAGCGACGAATTCCGGAGCAACGCGACGCAGTTGCGCGGCCTCGTCGATGACCTGAAAACGCAGCTCGCGCGGGTCGCGCAGGGTGGCGGCGAGAAGGCGCGCGCCAAGCACACCGAGCGCGGCAAGCTGCTCGCGCGCGAACGCATCCGCGCGCTGCTCGATCCCGGTTCGCCGTTTCTCGAACTCTCGCCGCTCGCCGCGCATGGCATGTACGAGGGCGCAGCGCCGTGCGCGGGCGTCATCACCGGCATCGGCCGCGTGCACGGCAGCGACGTCGTTGTCGTCGCCAACGATGCGACGGTCAAGGGCGGCACGTATTTCCCGATGACGGTGAAGAAGCATCTGCGCGCGCAGGAAATCGCGCTGGAGAACCGCCTGCCCTGCGTCTACCTCGTCGACTCGGGCGGCGCGTTCCTGCCGATGCAGGACGAAGTCTTTCCGGACAAGGAGCACTTCGGCCGCATCTTCTACAACCAGGCGCGCTTGAGCGCGCTCAACATCCCGCAGATCGCCGTCGTCATGGGTTCGTGCACCGCGGGCGGCGCCTACGTGCCGGCGATGAGCGATGAAACCATCATCGTCAAGGAACAGGGCACGATCTTCCTCGGTGGCCCGCCGCTGGTGAAGGCCGCGACCGGCGAAGTCGTCGACGCCGAGTCGCTCGGCGGCGCCGACGTGCACACCTCGATTTCGGGCGTCGCCGACCACTTCGCCGAGAACGACCAGCACGCGCTCGCGATTGCGCGTGACATCGTGGCGAACCTCAACCGGACGAAGAAGCTGCCGGTCGCGATCAAGGAACCTGCCGAGCCGAAATACCCCGCTGAGGAAATCTACGGCTGCGTGCCGGCCGATACGCGCAAGCCGTTCGATATCCGCGAGATCATCGCGCGCATCGTCGACGGCTCGGAGTTCCACGAGTTCAAGGCACGCTACGGCAAGACCCTGGTCTGCGGATTTGGCCATATATACGGCTATCCTGTCGGCATCGTCGCCAACAACGGCATTTTGTTCCCCGAATCCGCGCTCAAGGGCGCGCACTTCATCGAGTTGTGCAACCAGCGCAACATCCCGCTCGTGTTCCTGCAGAACATCACCGGCTTCATGGTCGGCAAGAAGTACGAACAGGCCGGCATCGCCAAGGACGGCGCGAAGATGGTCACCGCGGTCGCCTGCTCGCACGTGCCGAAGTTCACCATCATCACCGGCGGCAGCTTCGGCGCCGGCAACTACGCCATGTGCGGCCGCGGCTACCAGCCGAGGTTCCTGTGGATGTGGCCGAACGCGCGCATCAGCGTGATGGGCGGCGAACAGGCCGCCTCCGTGCTCGCCACCGTGCGCCGCGACGGCATCGAAGCCGGCGGCAAATCATGGGCGAAAGAAGACGAAGACGCGTTCAAGGCGCCGATCCGCGAACAGTACGAGCGCCAGGGCCATCCGTACTATGCCAGCGCACGCCTCTGGGACGACGGCGTGATCGACCCCGCGGATACCCGCCGCGTGCTCGGCCTCGCGATCTCCGCAAGCCTCAACTCCCCGATCGAGAAGCAACGCTTCGGCGTGTTCCGCATGTGACGTCCGCGGCGCGCCGAAGGCGCGTTGGCTGTCACCGGCTTTGCGTGTACCGGCGACGCGTGCGACGCCCCTGACTCTTCATTCCATGCTTATACGATCGGTTGCCAAAAGCAGACCTGATTGGCGTCGATCCTCAGCTCGTCATTCCCGCGAAGGCGGGACCAGCGCGAAGCGCGCAGAACAGCCGAAGGCTGGCTCCGAAGGGGCGAGCGAAGCGAGTCATCCAGCACCTTTGCTCCCTCGCTCGCGAGCAGTCAAAGCCAAGTCACTGGATGACCAGCCCTCCGGCCGTTGAAAGCCCCGTCATGCGTGGTTCGATCTTTTCATCAGCGGATTATCGACGGATCGTGTAAGCATGCTTCATTCTTCAACGCGCCAGGGGCGCGTTGAACTCGGCAACGCGGCCATCACGGTCGAAAACGATGCGGCCGCCGCTCTCGTCGGGGTAGTACCAGACATCGCCGAACACGCCGGTGATTTTCTTGCCCGCAGGACCGAGCACGTCCTTGACCTGGCTCCAACCCATTCCCTGCTTTATCTGCGCCCATTTTTCCGGACTTCCCCACACCGGCGGCGGTGCGGGTGCGCCGGGCTGCACGGCGTGCGGCACGACGGTTACCGCCGGCGCCTGTGCCGGCCTCGCCTCGAGTCTGGCCTCGAGCTCGGCTACACGCTGCTCCAGCGCTTTCACGCGCGCTTCCAGCGTGCCGTCGGCGGCCTTTTCCGCGCGAGTGACCAGCGGAACGCACAGCAGGACGCAGGACGCAAGCAGGGCGAGACGATTCGGCATGTCGACACCGGATGTGAGGATAGGCAAATACGTTACCACGCCCGGCACGGGTTTCATGCACGGGCGCATCGGTGGTCGATCATGCCGCCCGCCGCTCGCGTCGACCAGCGTACGTTGGTGCTATGCCGCGGCCGTCAGCCGGTCAACTCGATGTCCGCCTCCTCGACGGCCGCGTCGGGCACGAACTTGCCGCCGCGGTCGAGTTCGGCGAACAGGCCGCCGAGGCGCACGAGTTCGTCGTATTTTCCCTTCTCGACCAACTGCCCATCCTTGAGCACGAGGATCACGTCGGCGTTGCGCACGGTCGACAGGCGATGGGCGATCACGAACGTGGTGCGGTCCTTGGTCAGCGCGCCGAGCGCACGCTGAATGCGCGCTTCGGTGGCGTTGTCGAGCGCGCTGGTGGCCTCGTCGAGGATGAGGACCGGCGAATCCTTGAGCATCGCGCGCGCGATCGACAGGCGCTGGCGCTCGCCACCAGACAGTGAGCGACCGCGCTCGGCGACGAGCGTTGCATAGCCATCGGGCTTGACGATGACGAAATGATGCGCCTCGGCCGCGATCGCCGCCGCTTCGATTTCCGCCTCGGTCGCATCGGGCTTGCCGATGCGCAGGTTGTCGGCAATCGAACGGTAGAACAGGCCCGGATCCTGGAACACGACGGCAATGTGCTCGCGCAGCGAATGCAGGCTGACCTCGCGGATGTCGATGCCGTCGATCGTGATGCGACCGCCGCTCGGGTCGTAGGCGCGATAGAGCAGGCTCAGCGCCGTGGTCTTGCCGGCGCCGGTGGGGCCGACGATCGCGGCGGTCGCGCCCGCGGGCACCTTGAAATTCAGATGCTTGAGCGCGGGATGCGAGACTTCATAGCCGAACGAGACATCGTGGAACTCGACTTCGCCACGCACGTTCGGCGGCAGGTCGGGCGCGCCCGGCTTTTCGTGCAGCACCTCCTGGGTGTCGAGCACGGCGAAGAAATCGCGCAGCGAGTGGGTCTGGAAGAACAGGCTGGAAATGAAGCCGGCGAACTGCTCGAGGCGGCCGATCAGCTGCATCGAAAAGCCGACGAAAGTGACGATCGCGCCGACCGTGACCTCGCCCTTGCCGTTCAACTGCGCGCCGAGCGCGAACATGGCCACGATCGTGATCGTCGACATCGCGCGGTTCGCCACCGACAGCCAGGCCCAGCCGCGCAGCACGGGATATTGCGCGGTCAGCACCTTGCGCACCATGCTTCTGATCTCGGCGACCTCGGCGGAGATGCGCGAGAAACTCTGCACGACCATGACGTTGCCGAACACGTCGCCGACGCGCTCGGAAATCTCGTGGTGCAACTCCTCGACCTCGCCCTGCGCCTTGTGCGTGCGCCGCACCGCGATCGCATTGAACACGGCGAAGCTCGTCATCAGGCCGATCATCAACAAAGCGAGCTTCCAGTTCATCTTGATCGCAAGCGGGATCATGACGAAGATCGACAGCAGCGTGGTCAGGTGATCGCGGAAGAAGTTCAGCCAGATCTGGAACAGGTTGCTCGAACCCGAATGCATGATGCGCAACAGGCGCCCGGTATGGTGCTGGCCATGAAACGACAGCGGCAGCGCGATCGAGTGCTCGAAGAACTGGGTGATGACCGCGAGGCGGCGACGATGGGCGAGGCGGTCGGCATACAGCGAGACGAGCACGCTGGCAACGACGCCGGCAAAGCCAACCCCGGCCCACCAGCCGATGTAGCGCCACGCGTCGTTGTGACCCTGCGCGGTCAGCGCATCGACGACGCGGCCGAACAGCCAGGGCTCGAGGAAGAACACGCCGGCCAGGGCAAGGTTGGCAATCGCCAATGCGATCGCCAGCCATTTTTCCGGCGCGAGCAGCGCGAGCACGCGCAGATAGATTTTCAGTATCGACATGGGTATTCGCGACTACAGGCGGGGACGCCCGCTGGCGGCTAGCTTACCGATTTGTGCCGCGGGCGGCATCCCGGCCACGCCTGCGAACCGTTATGATGTGCGTCCCCAGACTGCGAGGTTGCAAACATGCCTGCCCCGCTTCAGGTCTCCATTCAGGGCCGCGTTGCCCGGCTGACTCTGGATCGTCCTGCGCACAATGCCTTCGACGATGCGCTCATCGGCGAGCTCGGCGCGGAACTCGGCAGGCTCGCACGCGATGCCGGAGTGCGCGCTTTGGTGCTCACCGGCAACGGCCCCTCGTTCTCGGCCGGCGCGGATGCCAACTGGATGAAGCGCATGGCGGCGGCGAGCGAAGCCGACAACCAGGCCGATTCCGAACGACTCGCCGCGCTGATGCGCACGCTGAATTTCTTCCCGAAACCGACGATCGCGCGCGTCAATGGCGCCGCGATCGGCGGCGGTGTCGGTTTGGTCGCCTGCTGCGACATCGCGATCGCGGCGGATACGGCAAAGTTCGCGCTCAGCGAAGTCAAGCTCGGCCTCGTGCCGGCAGTGATCTCGCCGTACGTCATCGCCGCGATCGGCCCGCGTCAGGCGCGGCGCCTGTTCGTCAGTGCCGAAATCATCGACGCGCACGAAGCGCTGCGCATCGACCTCGTGCACCGTGTCGTGGCGGCGGACAATCTCGACGAAACGATTGCGCGCGAACTGGACCTTCTGGCCAAGGGTGCGCCGCTGGCACAGCGTGAAGCCAAGCAGCTCGCACTCGCCATGAGCGGCATGACGAAGGCGCGCGCCGCGGCGACCGATACCGAAAACGCGGCATTGATCGCGCGCCTGCGCGTCGGCGCGGAAGGCCAGGCCGGGTTGAGCGCGTTCCTCGACAAGCAACCGCCGCCCTGGATCAAGGAGCCCTGACGATGGCCGCCAACGACAAGTTCGATCACATCGGCTTCACCGTGTCCGACATCGCACGAAGCAAGGCGTTCTACGCGCGAGCGCTCGCGCCGCTCGGCATCGGCCTGGTCATGGAAGTCACGGCCGAGATGACCGGCGGCCACGCGCACGCCGGCTACGGCCACGACGGCAAGCCGTATTTCTGGATCGGCAACGGCGACGGCGCGCTGCGCGGCAAGCTGCACGTCGCCTTCGCCGCGCCGAATCGGGCCACGGTCGATGCCTTCCACGCCGCGGCCCTCGCCGCGGGCGGCATCGACAACGGGGCGCCAGGCCTGCGCCCGCACTACCACGCAAACTACTACGGCGCGTTCGTGCTCGATCCCGACGGCCACAACATCGAAGCTTGCTGCCATCTGCCGGAGTGATTTTTAACGCAGATAAGATCTGATCGAAGCGGATAAGGGCGGATTGGTTCCAATTGACTCAACGAAGCCCCGCATGATCTTGGATGGAAATGGCTGGATCGATGCGGAGTTGACCGAACGTGTCATCGGCGTGTTCTACTCTGTTTATAACGAGCTTCAACCTGGGTTCGTCGAAAGTGTCTACGAAAACGCTTTGGCCTTTGCGTTACGAGAAGATGGGCTCCACGTTGCGCAGCAAACGCCTCTGTCCGTTACGTTTCGAGGCCAAATTGTTGGCGAATTTCGAGCTGATCTCGTTGTGGAAAGACGATTGTTGATCGAATTGAAAGTAGTCTCGAAGTTGAACGAGGCGCATGAAGCACAGCTTTTGAACTACCTGAAGACTACCGGCCTTCGCATAGGCTTGTTGCTTATCTTCGGCCCCGAAGCTCAAGTAAAGCGCCGGGTATTCAACCCCAAAAACCCGCTCTTATCCGCATCTATCCGCTCTGATCTGCGTTAAAAATCATGTTCAAAAAAATCCTCATAGCAAACCGCGGCGAGATCGCCTGCCGCATCATCCGCACGGCGCGGCGCCTGGGCATCCACACCGTCGCGGTGTACTCGCAAGCCGATGCGACCGCGCAGCATGTGCGCCTTGCCGATTTCGCGTATCCGATCGGCGGGCCGCGCCCGGCGGATTCGTATCTGCGCGGCGATGCGATCATCGAAGTCGCGAAGAAATCCGGCGCACAGGCGATCCATCCGGGCTACGGTTTCCTATCCGAAAATCCGGACTTCGCCGACGCTTGCGAGAAGGCCGGCATCGTCTTCATCGGTCCGTCGGCCGCGTCGATGCGCAAGATGGGCTCGAAAGCCGGCGCCAAGGAACTGATGGCCGGCCACGGCGTGCCGGTCGTACCCGGCTACACCGGCGAGGATCAGGACGCCGCGCTGCTTGCGCGCGAAGCCCAGCGCATCGGCTTCCCGCTGATGATCAAGGCCGCGTATGGCGGCGGCGGCAAGGGCATGCGCATCGTGCGCGCTGCCGAGGAATTCGCCGCGAACCTCGAATCCTGTCAGCGCGAGGCGAAGAGCGCGTTCGGCCGCGACCGCGTGCTGCTCGAGCGCTACGTGGAGAATCCGCGCCACATCGAGTTCCAGATCTTCGGCGACAGCCACGGCAACGCGATCCACCTCAACGAGCGCGAATGCTCGGCGCAACGTCGTTACCAAAAGGTGCTCGAGGAAACGCCCTCGCCTTTCCTCACCCCCGAGTTGCGCGCGAAGATGGGCGATGCGGCGATCAAGGCCGCGCGCGCGCTCGACTACGTCAATGCCGGTACGGTCGAATTCATCGTCGGGCCGCAGGGCGATTTCTATTTCATGGAAATCAACACGCGCCTGCAGGTCGAGCATCCGGTCACCGAAATGGTGCTGCATCTCGACCTCGTCGAGCTGCAGTTTCGCGTCGCCGCAGGCGAAGCACTGCCAGGCTCGTTGCTGCGCAACAAGTCGGTGCCGCAGGACGGCCATGCGATCGAGCTGCGCCTCTACGCCGAAGATCCGTCGCAGGGATTTCTGCCCGGCTCGGGCAAGTTGCAGCGCCTGCAACTGCCCGCAGCGAACGCGCATGTACGCATCGACTCCGGCGTGATCGAAGGCGACACGGTGACGATCTTCTACGACCCGATGATCGCCAAGCTGATCGTCTGGGACCGGGACCGACCTTCCGCGCTGCAGCGCATGCGCGAAGCGCTCGCCCAATGCGCGGTGACCGGGCCGAAATCGAACATCGATTTCCTCGAACGTCTGGTGCGCCATCCCGTGGTCACCGAGGGTCGCATCGACACCGGTTATCTCGACCGTCATCTTGCCGAATTCCTGCCGGCCGACGCTGCGCCCGATCACGCCACGCTGTTCGCCGCGGCGACCGCCGTGCTGCTTGACGAGGAAGCATCCGCACCGCAGCTCGCCCAAGCGAGCGGCGACCCGTACTCGCCCTGGGCGCGCGCCGATGCCTGGCGCATCGGTCACGCCGGCAAGCGCATCGTCTGCTTCGCTCACGACGGCCAGCGCATCGAAGTCGATGCGCACGGTTCCGAAGGCAGCTACGAATTGAACATCGGCGAGACGCGCTGCCAGATCGCGAACGCGCACCTCGCCGACGACGTGCTTACAGCCGAATTCGACGGCGAGGCACGCCGATTGCGCAGCGAAGTCGATGCCGACGGCGTGCTGCTGCACGACGGCGAACGCCGCGCCCGGCTCGCCCGCGTCGCCGCGTTCGCCTACGCGAAATCGGCGCAGACGAGCGGCGACCGCATTACCGCGCCGATGCCTGGCCGCATCGTGCTGGTCAAGGCCAGGCCCGGCGACGCCGTCGCCGAAGGCCAGGAACTGATCGTCATGGAAGCGATGAAAATGGAAATCACGCTCAAGGCCCCGCGCGCGACGACGATCGAATCGGTCAATGCCACACCAGGCGAGTTCGTCGAGGCCGATGCGGTGCTCGTGCGCTTCCGCTCTTGAGCCCTCCCCTTCAAAGGCGCGGTGCAATGAAGCGGCTCTGAAGCCCTCCCCTTCAAGGGGAGGGTTGGGTGGGGATGGTGTTGAAAAACTCACGGGCAAACGGAATGCAGTCATGCGAGGACAAACCAACCAGAAAATCCTTGGCGCGCACCTGCAGCGCAGATTGCGCAATGCGCCCACCAATGCAGAGTCCAGGCTGTGGCAACGCTTGCGCCACCGCCAACTCGACGGCTGCAAATTTCGCCGCCAGCATCCATTCGGCGACTTCGTTCTTGATTTTGTCTGCCTGGAACGCAAAGTCGTCATTGAGCTGGACGGCAGCCAGAATTTCGACGCAACGGCATACGATGAAAAACGAACACAGTTCCTCGAATGTGCCGGGTTTGTCGTGCTGCGATTCTGGAACAATGGAGTGTTCGAGAATATTGAAGGCGTGCTGGAAGTGATTCTGCGCAATCTGCGCGACAGAGCAACACCATCCCCACCCAACCATCCCCTTGAAGGGGAGGGCTAAAGCAGCCACACCATGAATGCAACTCCAGAAACAGTCCGCATCGTCGAAGTCGGCCCGCGCGACGGACTGCAGAACGAGAAGACCATCGTGCCGGCGGCGGCGAAGGTCGAATTGATCGATCGCCTTTCAGCGACCGGATTGCAGACCATCGAGGCGACGAGCTTCGTCAGCCCGAAATGGGTGCCGCAGCTTGCCGATGCCGCCGAGGTCTACACCGGAATCCGCAAGAATCCCGGCGTGCGCTATCCGGTGCTCGTGCCGAACCTGCAAGGCTACGAACGCGCGCGCGAGGTCGGCGTCGAGGAAATCGCCGTGTTCACCGCGGCGAGCGAGGCGTTCAATCGCAAGAACATCAACGCATCGATCGCCGAATCGCTCGAACGCTTCGCGCCGGTGATCGAACGCGCGAACGCGGACAAGGTAGCGGTGCGCGGCTATGTCTCGACCGTGCTCGGTTGCCCGTACCAGGGCGAGGTACCGCTGGCCGATGTCGTACGCGTGGCCACGGCGCTGCACGCGATGGGCTGCTACGAGATCTCGCTCGGCGACACGATCGGCATCGGCACGCCGGCCAGGGCGCGCGCGATGCTCGCCGCGGTCGCAGCGGAAGTTCCGATGTCGGCGCTTGCCATCCATTTCCACGACACGCGCGGGCAGGCGCTTGCCAACATCCTCGCCTGCCTCGAGCTCGGCGTCGGCGTGATCGACTCCGCCGTGTCCGGAGTGGGAGGTTGCCCCTACGCGCGCGGAGCCAGCGGCAACGTCGCCAGCGAGGACGTGGTCTACATGCTGCACGGCATGGGCATCGCAACCGGCATCGATCTGCCGAAACTGATCGAAACCGGACAATGGCTCAGCGCACAACTCGCGCGCGACAACGGCAGCAAGGTCGGCAAGGCGGCGTGACTCCCGCCCTGCCGGCCTGGCTATAATCGTGGTTTCCGCCATGCGAAGGAAACGTCTTGCCCGCCCGCCTCGCTCCCGACCAGTCCCGCGGTTATCTGATTCCGATCGGCACGCAGGCGCGACCCGACGGCTACGGCGAAGTCTTCCGCCGCCTGCTTGCGATGTTCAGTCAGCGACCGCAGGTGGTCGTGATCACTGCGCAGACTCCGGGCGAAGCGCCCGCAGACGAGGTTGAGACCGCGCTGCTTTCGCTCGGCGCGGGCCAGGTGCATCGGCTCGCGCTGAACAACCGCGGCGACTGCGATCATCCCGCCGCGCTGACGCTGCTCGAACGTGCCGACCTCGCCGTGCTCAGCGCCGACAATCCGCTGCGTCTGTCGACCTTGCTCGGCGGCACCCAACTCGCGCGCCTGCTGCGCCGGCGCAACGCGGACGGCGTCGCCGTCGCCGGCATCGGGCCGGGCGCGGCGATCCTCGCCGAGCACATGCTCGCCGGCGGCGCGCACGGGCCGACGCCGCGCATGGGCAGCGTCACTCTGGCGCCGGGCCTCGGCCTGTCGAACCGCCTCGTCATCGACCAGGGCGGTGCCGGCGCGGACCGGCTCGGGCGCCTGCTCGCCGCGCTCGCGCTCAATCCGTTCGCGCTCGGCATCGGCATCGATCCGGACACGGCCGCGTTCATCGGTCCCGACAACGTCGTCGACGTGGTCGGCCACGGCGGCATCACCGTGGTCGATCCCTCCGACGTCGGCCATTCCAACGTCGCCGAGGCCGGGCCGGCCGGGCCGATCAGCATCACCAACCTGCGCGTGCACGTGCTCGTGCACGGCTCACGCTACGACCTGGATTTCCGCCGTTCGATCAGTTGAGCGCCCGTTTGCACGCGATGCGAAAAAGTATATTTCTGGCATTCGGTCTGCTTCTGGCCGCCTGCTCCGCGCAGGCGGCGACGACGTTGCTGCGCCCCGCCCGTGTCTGGGCCGGCAATGCCAACGAGTCCGCGCACACCGGATGGGCCGTTCTCGTCGACGGCGAACGCATCTCCGCCGTCGGGCCGCTGGCAACGATCAGGGCGCCGGCCGGCACGAAGACAGTCGACCTGCCCGTCACGACACTGCTTCCCGGCCTGATCGACCTGCACGCGCACCTGTTCCTGCATCCGTACAACGAGACGAGCTGGAACGACCAGGTACTCAAGGAACCACCGGCCTATCGAACCCTGCTCGCCGCGCAGCATGCGCGCGACACGTTACTCGCCGGCTTCACCACCATGCGCGACCTCGGCAGCGAGGGCGCCGGCTACGACGACGTTTCGCTGCGGCGCGCGATCGACGAGGGCCTGATCGCGGGCCCGCGCTATTTCATCGCCACGCGCGCGATCGTCGCCACTGCCTCGTACGGGCCCGGCCCGCGCGGCTTCCGCCCCGACATCGATCTGCCCGGTGGCGCGCAGGAGGTCAGCGGCGTCGCCGCCGGTATCGCCGCGGTGCGCGAGCAGGCCGGCCATGGCGCCGACTGGATCAAGCTCTACGCCGACTACCGCATTGGCCCGGGTGGCGAAGTACGCCCGGCGTTCACCGAGGCGGAAATGAAAGCGATGATCGAGGCGGCGCATCTGTCCGGGCGGCCGGTCGCCGCGCACGCGACCAGCGACGCGGGCGTGCGCATGGCCGTGCTCGCCGGCATCGACACGATCGAGCATGGCGACGCGGCGAGCGCGGCCACGTTCAAGCTGATGAAGCAGCGCGGCGTCGCCTATCTGCCGACGCTGACCGCGGTCGAGGCGATCGCGCAGTACTTCGAGAAATACGAGGCCGGCAAGACGCCGCCCTCGAAGCGCATGCTGGAATCGGCCGATGCGTTCCGCACCGCATTGAAAGTCGGCGTGACGATAGGCTGCGGCAGCGATGTCGGTGTGTTCGCACACGGCACGAACTGGCGCGAACTCGAATGGATGGTCCGGCTCGGCATGACGCCAGCCCAGGCCCTGCTCGCCGCGACCAGCGTCGATGCGGCGATCCTGCACAAGCAGGACGAATTCGGCCGCGTCGCACCGGGGCTGCGCGCCGATCTTGTTGCCGTGAGCGGAGATCCGACGCAGACGATCGAGAGCGTGAAGCATGTGGTCTTCGTGATGAAGAACGGCGTGGTCTACCGCACCCCATGAACGCGGCCGCGAGGCTACGCGTGGCGACCGCCGGCGATGCCGCGGCGATTCGCGCGATCTACGCGCCGCACGTCGAGCACACGGCCGTCTCGTTCGAAACCGAAGCACCGGGCGTCGAGGCAATGGCCGCGCGCATCGAACGCCTGCTGCCGACGTACCCGTGGCTCGTCGCCCTCGTCGACGAGCGTGTCGCCGGCTACGCCTACGCCAGCCCGCACCGCGAGCGCGCGGCGTATCGCTGGTCGGTCGAAACCACGGCGTACGTGCATGCGGACTTCTACGCGCGGGGTATCGGCAAGCGCCTGTACGCCGCGCTGCATGCCGTGCTCAAGGCGCAGAAATACGTCAACGCGTTCGGCATCATCACGCTGCCGAACGCGGCCAGCGTCGCGCTGCACGAGGCCTGCGGCTTCCGCCGATGTGCGACTTTCCTCCACGCGGGGTACAAGTCCGGTGCCTGGCACAACGTCGGCTGGTGGCAGCTGCAGATCGCACCGCCCGCGCCGGTTCCGGCCGAACCGGTCGCCTTCGCGAAACTGGACCGCGCGACGCTGGCGCGGGCGTTGGGCGCAAACTGATCGCGCCGGCGCAAGTTCGCCAAGCGTGTCAACCGTCATCGTACGGCCGCGTTGCTTGAGCTATGCTCGGATCGGGAATCTGGAGCGACCTTCCGTTGCGGGAGTCTTGCATGCGACCGTTTTCTCTCCGCCGTTTGTTCTCCCGGCCCGGAACCGCGACCGCGATCGTTCCGGGCGGATGTGCCGGTCTCGCCGCGTTGCTGCTCTGCGCCAGCGCCGCGCAGGCTGCGAGCACCGCGCCGCGACTTCCGCTGCCGCCACACGATCCGACGCGCGGCATTCCCGGCCTCGATCTCGATGCGCCGGTGAACGACGCGCAGGCCGCGCGCTTCCTGACCATGGCCACATTCGGTCCGACGCCCGCGGCGATCGCCGAACTGCGCCAGCTCGGCTACCACGGCTGGATCGCCAAACAGCTCGCACTGCCGGCCACGCCGATGCGGCCCTATGTCGAATCGCTCGACAAGGCGGTGAAGAATCCGGGCCAGAACGACCGCATGGAGGCCTGGTTCAACAACGCGATCACCGCGCCCGACCAACTGCGCCAGCGCGTCGCCTGGGCGCTGTCGCAGATCATGGTTGTCTCCGACCAGTTCGCCGGGCTCAATCAGGACCCGATCGTCATCGCCGAATACTTCGACATGCTCGCGCGCGATGTCGGCGGCTGGACCGACGCGAACGGCATCGTGCATGCACCGACGTTCTCCAACCTGATCCAGGACGTCACCCTGAACCCGGCGATGTCGCGCATGCTTACCTACCTGCGCAACCAGAAGGGAAATCCGAAGATCGGCACCTCACCCGACGAGAACTACGCACGCGAAGTGATGCAGCTGTTCACGATCGGTCTCGTGCTCCTCAATCCGGACGGCTCGCAGAAGCTCAACGCGCAGGGCAATCCGATTCCGACCTACGTACCCAGCGTCGTCAGCGAATACGCGCGCGTGTTCACCGGCTGGAGCTACGCGAGCGGCTTCAACAGCAACCCGGCATCGTCCGACAACTGGTCCGTCGCCGAATACCAGCCATTGACCTGCTACGACAACTACCACGACTTCGGCGCGAAGACGCTTTTGAGCTACAGCGGCAACTACGGCGCGAACTCCGATGCGAAAGCACTGCCGGCAAGCCTGTCCTGCGCAGACGATCTCAGGCAGGGGCTGGCGATCCTCGTCGGCCATCCCAATGTCGCGCCCTTCATCTCGCGCCAGCTGATCGAGCACCTGGTCACGAGCAACCCGACACCGGCCTACATCACTCGCGTCACGACGGCGTTCAACGCGAGCGGCGGCGATCTCGGCCAGGTCGTCGCCGCGATCCTGACCGACCGTGAAGCATTGACCGGCACGATCCCGGCGCAATACCCGAACATCGTCTTCGGCAAGGCGCGCGAACCGCTGCTCAAGCTCACCGCGCTGTGGCGCTACTACGGCGCCGCCTCGACCAGCGGCCTGTATACTTTTCCCAGCCCGCAGTCGAGCTATGTCGAGCGTCCCGGCGGCGCTTCCTCGGTGTTCAACTTCTATTCGCCGAACTACCTGCCCCCGGGTGAGCTGGGCGACGCCGGTCTGTTCGGCCCGCAGTTCCAGATCCTCAGCGAGTCGAGCACGCTGAGCACGGCGAACGACCTGACCGCGCGCCTGGGCGCCTACACCGGCAACACGAAGAACACGGCAGCGACGATCGCGATCGACCTCACTGCGCTCATGGCGCTCGCCGGCGACGCCAACGCATTGGTCGAGCGTGTCAACCACGACCTGTTCTACGGGCAGATGGGCACCGCGACCAAGGCCAGCCTCGCGGGTGCCGTCGGCCTCATGCCGGCGAGCGACACCCTCGGGCGCACGCAGACCGCGCTGCAGCTCGCGCTCGTTTCCCCCGAATTCGCCATCCAGCGGTAAGCTGCCATGACTCCATTCTCGTCCTCGCGCCGCCACTTCCTGCGCAACGCCGCCTGCTCAAGCTTCGCCCTGTCAACCAGCGGCGCGCTGATGACCCAGTTCGGCATGCTCAACTCGGCACTGGCCCAGAGTTGCACGGGCTATGCGCCAGTCAGCGACTACAAGGCGCTGGTCTGCCTGTTCCTGCTCGGCGGCAACGACTCGTGGAACATGCTGATCCCGAGCGATAGCGCGCGCTACGCCACCTACAGCGCGGCCCGCAGCGGCGGCCCACCGACCGGCATGGCGATCGCGCAGAACACGCTTGTGCCGGTCAACGTGCTCGGTGGGCCCGGTGGTGAGAGCTACGGCCTGCACCCGAACCTGACCGAACTGGCAAACATCTTCAATGCCGGCAACGGTGCCTTCGTCGTCAACGTCGGTACCGCGCTGCAACCGACCAGCAAGACACAGTATTCGACGCCCGGTTATCCGTTGCCGCCACAGCTGTATTCGCACGCCGACCAACAGGCGCAGTGGCAGTACGGTCGGCCACAGCAGAACGGCGTGACCGGCTGGGGCGGCCTCGTCGCCGACCGCCTGCACGTGCTCAATCCGGGCATGAGCGTGCCGATGTCGCTGTCGCTCGCCGGGCAGAACCGCTTCCAGGTCGGCGAGGCCATCCAGCCGTACACCTTGACCAGCGCCGGCCCCACCGGCCTGTCCGGCTACAGCGGGACCAGCGGCGCGCAGCGCATGACTGCGCTCACCGACATGCTCGCGCAGACCTATGCCGACCCGTTCACGCGCACCTACGCGAAGACCGTGAGCAACTCGATCGGCTACTACCAGACCATGCAGAATGCCCTCGCCGCCGCGCCCGCGTTGACGACCGCGTTTCCGGCGAACAACCCGGTTGCGGCGGCGCTGCAGGAGATCGCGAAAATCATCGCGGTACGCGACAAGCTCGGCGCGAAGCGGCAGATCTTTTTCCTCGGCTACGGCAGCTTCGATTCGCACGACACACAACTGGTCAACCAGCCCAAGCTGTTCACGACGATCTCGCAGGCACTGGCGGCGTTCCATGCCTGCACCGTCAACGACCTGAAAATTCCGCAGTCGGTGACGACGTTCACCCTGTCCGAATTCGCGCGCACGCTCAACTCGAACGGCGACGGCACCGACCACGCCTGGGCCGGCATGCAGTTTGTCATGGGCGGCGCGGTCAAGGGTCAACGCCTGTACGGCGCACCCGCAGCGAGCGGCAGCGTGTTTCCGAACCAGGCGCTCAACGGGCCCGATTGCCTGTCGCGCGGGCAAATGATCCCCGCCGTGTCCTGCGACCAGTACTCGGCCACGTTGGCACGCTGGCTCGGCGTGGCCGACTGCGACATCGCGACGATTTTTCCGTATGTGAAGAATTTTCCGACCGCCGATCTCGGCTTCCTGTCCTGACCGGCAAGCGGCCGCTTGCCGCGCTACGGCACAAAGCGCACGACCGGCCCTGCCGCCGACTTGCCGGGCGGCAGATACGCCGGCGCGGGTGCACCGGCCGGGCCGAGCTTCTTCACGAACGCATAGATCGCCTTGAGATCGTCGTCGTTCATCGCACGCGTGTTGAACCACGGCATCGGCGGCCGTGGCTGCATCGTACGTACATGCGTGAGCCACTGCTGCTCGCTCATGTCGTTCATCAGCACGCGTAGGTTGGTCGCGTAGGTCGTGCCCCACGGACCTTGCCAGCCGAGCGCATCGCCGGTGAGCCACGCCTTTTCATCGACCTGACCGTTGTTCTGTACGTAGCCCGGCGTGTGGCAGTCGTTGCACCCGCTCACGCGAACAAGATAACGGCCGCGCTCCGCCTGCGTCGGTGCCGACGGCGTTTCCGCAGCCATCGCGGTGATGCTCGCACCGACCAGCGTCGCCGCGGCAGCCGCAAGCAGGGATTGCTTGAAGTTCATCTGGTGTTTCCTTTGCTGTCTGTCTTGCGATAACCATCGGAGCCGAACTGCCGGCCCGCAATAGGCAGCGCAGTCCGGCCCAATTCGGCTCATCGCCGCCGTCGCGACCGCTGCCATGGCGGGCGACGAGCCGGGTTTCCCTCGGCGCCGCCGACGCCGGCAAGGAAAATTGTTGCTGCGGCGACCCCGAAAACGAATGCCGTGATCAACGCACGAAGCTGCACCCCCGCGCCCACTTTGCGCTGCCCTGCCCCGCGATCTTGCCGCTGGCGAAACATGCGGTGAGCAGATAGCCGCCGGTCGGCGCTTCCCAGTCGATCATCTCGCCGGCGCAGAAGACACCGGGCAGCGAGGTGAGCATGAGGCGTTCGTCGAGCGCTTTGAAACGCACGCCACCCGCGGTGCTGATCGCCTCGACCAGCGGACGCGGGCGCGCCAACGTGAGCGGCAGCGCCTTGATGGCCGGTGCGAGATTTTCGGGATTCTGCATCGCGTTTTTCGCGAGCAATTCATAGAGCAGTCCGGTCTTCACTCCATCGATGCCCGCGTGTCGGCGCAGGTGTTCGCTGAGCGTGCGTTTGCCACGAGGCTGCGCAAGATCGCGCGTGAGGCGCTCGATGTCGCGCCCCGGCGCGAGATCGAGATGGACCGTCACGCCGCCATGCGCGGCAGCCGCATCGCGCAACTCGGCACCGAGCGCATAGATCAGGCTGCCCTCGACGCCGTGCGTGGTGATCACGAACTCACCCTGGCGACGAATCGTTTCACCGTTTGCGCCGCGCCATTCGATCACGACCGGCTTGACCGGCTGGCCGGCATATTTGTTCGCGAAGAAATGGCTCCAGCCCTCGACGCCAGCGCGCGCGATCTCGAAACCGCAGTTCGCCGGCTGCAGCGGCGCAAGGTCAACGCCGCGGGCCTCGAGAATCCGCGTCCACGATCCGTCCGTGCCGAGCACGGGCCAACTGCCGCCGCCGAGTGCGAGCACGACGGCATCGGCGCGCACGATACGCTCTCCGTCCGTATGCTCGAAGCGCAGCGCACCGTCGCCGCCCCAGCCCAGCCAGCGGTGGTGAACATGGAACTCCACTCCGCCCGAGCGCAGGCGGCGCACCCAGCCGCGCAGCAAGGGTGCGGCCTTCAGATCGACCGGAAACACGCGGCCGGAGGTGCCAATGAAAGTTTCCACGCCCAGCCCGCGCGCCCAGGCGCGCAGCGCTTCGGCATCGAATTGTTCCAGCCACGCGCGCATCTCACGTTCACGCCCGCGATAGCGCGCGACGAACCGCTCGAACGGATCGGAATGGGTCAGGTTGAGCCCGCCCTTGCCCGCGATCAGGAATTTGCGGCCGACCGAGCCCAGGCGCTCGTAGACATCGACGGCCACACCCGCCGCACGCGCTGTTTCCGCGGCCATCAGCCCCGCCGGCCCGCCCCCGATCACGGCAATCCGGCCCGATTGAACCTTGTTTTCGATCATCGATTTGCCGGATTCGGACGGACGCAGGGTTCCATTCATGCGGATTGTATCGGCACGTGGACCCAGACATGTTGTCAATGCCGTCCTCCGATCTGCGATCCAATCCATGAATATCGTCATTTGCCGCACCGGCGGGCACGTCGGCCGCGGCATCCTCAAAGAAGCGCTGGCGCGCGGCCACGACGTCGTCGCCGGCGTGCGCGATCCTGGGCGCGCGAACATCCGCGATTCGCGGGTCGGGCGATGCTGGCGATCCCGCCTCCTACAGCAGCGTACCGAGCGACGGCGATGCATTGATCGCGAGCCTGTCCGGGCACCGCGACGCCGATGCCGGCTGCATTCCGCAATACGCCGCGAGCCTGCTCGACGCGCTGCCGACTGCGCGCGTGAAGCGATTGGTCTGGGTCGGCGGCGCCGGCAGTCTCGAAACCGCGCCGGGCACACACGGCGGTATCCTCGTCGCCGCAGTTCCCGCAGGAATGGCTGCCCGAAGCGAACGGGCGGGCCGATGCGCTGAGAATCTTCCGCGCATCGAACGCAGAGGTCGATTGGACCCGCGTCAGCCCCGCCGCGCCGCCCGTCGATGGCGAGCGCGGCAGCACCTATCGTATCGGTGGCGACCAGTTGCTGGTCGATGCGAACGGCACGAGCCGCATCACGATTCCCGACTACGCGGCTGCCGTGCTCGATCGCATCGAGAAGCACGACAAGCCGCGCCAGCGCCTCACGGTGGCATACTGAAGCCATGAGCATCACGCGCATGCCCGTGCTGTTCGTCGGCCACGGCTCGCCGATGAATGCGATCGAGAGCAACGACTTCACCCGCGGCTGGCAGGCGCTGGCTGCGCGCCTGCCCAGGCCGAAGGCAATCCTCTGCATATCCGCGCATTGGGAAACGCGCGGAAACTTTGTCTGCGCCGCTTCGCAACCGCGGACGATCCACGACTTCTACGGCTTTCCGCAGGCGCTGTTCGACGTGCACTACCCTGCGCCGGGTGATCCCGCGCTCGCGCGCCGCATCGCCGGCATGGTGAAAAGCGCGAAAATGGAAGCGACGCCCGACCGGGGCCTCGACCACGGCGCGTGGAGCGTGCTCGCGATCATGTATCCGCAGGCCGACGTGCCGACGCTGCAATTGAGCGTAGACACATCGCGATCGGGCGCATTCCATCATGCCCTCGGCCGCGAACTCGGCGCACTGCGCGACGACGGCGTGCTGATTCTCGGCAGCGGCAACATCGTGCACAACTTGCGCGCGCTGAACTACCGCGATCCACGGCCCACCGACTGGACCGTGCGCTTCGACGAAACCGTGCGCTCGCGCATCGCCTCCGGCCGCGATGCCGAACTGTTCGACTGGCACGCGCTCGACCGCGATGCGGCGCTCGCCGTGCCCACGCCCGAACACTACCTGCCGCTGCTCTACGTGCTCGGTGCGCGCCGCGAGGACGATGCGGCGTCGTTCCACAACACCGGTTACTTCAGCACGATCTCGATGACCTCGGTGCTGCTGGCCTGACTAGAACCACAACCGCAGCCCGACAACGACCTGCGTTTCGCTGCGCATGACAGGCCCAAATCCGAACCCGTGTCCGTCGACGCCGCGCCGGTACTTGCGCACGACGCCGATGTACGGCGCAAGCTCGCGGCGGATCTCGTAGCGCAAACGCAGGCCGAGCTCGGCATCAGACAGTCCTGCCGCAACCGCGCGCGCGCGATCGCCGCGGCCGTAGAGATTGAGTTCGATCTCCGCTTGCAGGATCAGCCGCTGGCTCAGCAACAGCTCGTACTCGGCGCGGAAACCAAGCGCGGCGCGCCCTCCATCTCCGACATAGGCGGTGGCTTCGATTTCAAACCAGTACGGCGCCAAGCCCTGCACCCCGAACGCGGCCCAGTCGCGCGACGGGCCGTTGCCGGCATCGTGGCGCAGGCCGAGCTGCCAATCCCAGAAACTGGCGAAGGCGTGATTCCACAAAGCCTCGATGCGCGCATCGGTCTTCCCGTGCTCGCGTTCGCCTTCGCTGCGCAACAGCAGCTTGTCGAAATCACCGCCATACCAGGCCCGCGCGTTCCACGCGGTCGAATAGGCGTGGTCGCCCTTCGCGCGCTCGAACGTGTCGAGTTTGAACATGAACAGCTTCGCCGTGTCGTCCATTTCCATTGCGCGCGTCATCTCCGCATCCGACATCGGCGCCATCGGATGCTGCGCAGGATCCGGCGGGATGTGGGCATCAACGCTGACCTTGGCATCGTCGTGGACGGCCGGCGGCGTGGCGGCAGCGTCGTGGTGATGCGCCTGCCCGTCGCGGGCTTGCTCCTGCGCGGGCGCATCGAGCGACAGCACCATGAGCAGCCCCGACAACAACATCCGGCTTGCCGTACCCATCACCTCACCTCCACGACGCGGAACATGCCCGCTTCCATGTGGTAAAGCAGATGGCAATGATAGGCCCAACTGCCGAGCGCATCGGCGCTGACGCGATAGCTGAGCCTCTGCGCCGGTTGCACGACGATGGTGTGCTTCCTGACCTGGAACGCGCCCTGTGGCGTTTCCAGTTCGCTCCACATGCCATGCAAATGGATCGGATGCGTCATCATCGTGTCGTTGATGAGCGTGATGCGTACCTGCTCGCCGTGACTGAGCCGGATCGGCTGCGCATCGGAGAACTTTTTCCCGTCGAACGACCAGATGTAGCGTTCCATGTGCCCGGTCAGGTGCAGCTCGATCTCGCGCTGTGGAGCGCCGCTGATCGGTGCACCCGGCGTGTGCAGGTCGGCGTAGGTCAGCACGCGCCGGCCGTTGCCGCGCAGGCCCACTCCGGGGTCGTCGAGATCCGTGCGCGTCGTGGAGACGAGCATGTCGACCGTCGGCCCCATCTCCAGCGACGGCGTGGCGGCAGACATCGCCATGCCGCCACACCCCCCCTCCATGCCCTTCATGCCGGGCATGGCGCGATGATCCATGTTCGGGTGATCCATGCCCGGCATCGCGGCATGATCCATCGTGCCCATCATGTCGCGCATCGTCAGCAACGGGCGCGGATCGAGCGGCGGCACTTCGGCAAGCATACCGGCACGCGGCGCAAGCGTGCCGCGCGCGTAGCCCGAGCGATCCATCGATTGTGCGAAGATCGTGTAGGCCCGGTCAGCGTCGGGTTCGACGACCACGTCGAACGTCTCCGCATTGCCGATGCGGAACTCGTCGACCGTGACCGGTTCCACTTCCTGCCCGTCGGCTGCGACCACACGCATCTTCAGTCCCGGGATGCGCACATCGAAGAAAGTCATCGACGAGCCGTTGATGAAGCGCAATCTGACTTTTTCCCCAGGCGAGAACAGCCCGGTCCAGTTCGACGCGGGCGAAGCGCCGTTCATGAGGTAAGTGTAGGCGCATGCGGAAATGTCGGCGAGGTCGCTCGGGTTCATGCGCATCCGGTTCCACATGTGCCGTTCGGCGAGCGCGCCGCCCAAGCCCTGCGTACGCGCATCGCGCAGGAAATCGCCGACCGTCGGCTTGCCGAAATTGAAGTAATCGCCCTGCTTCTTCAACGTCGCGAACAGCCCCTCCGGATCAGCATCGCTCCAGTCGGACAGCAGCACGACATGATCGCGATCGACGCGCGTTCGTTGCTCGCGCGGTTCGATCACGATCGCGCCGTACAAACCGGTCTGCTCCTGGAAGCGCGAGTGGCTGTGATACCAGTACGTGCCGCTCTGGTTGACCTTGAAGCGGTAAGCGTAGGTCTCGCCGGGCGCGATGCCCATGAACGAGAGGCCGGGCACGCCGTCCATGTCGGCCGGCACGATCAGGCCGTGCCAGTGGATCGAGCTGGTCGTCGACAGCGTGTTACGCACGCGCAGCGTCACCGTGTCGCCCTCGCGCCAGCGCAGCACAGGCGCGGGCAGTGAGCCGTTGACGACCGTGGCGGTGCGCCGCGTGCCGGTGAGGTTGACCGGCAGCGTGCCGATGGCGAGATCGAAGTCGGTGCCGGCCAGCTCCGCGACTTGCGGTGCGGGCGCGGCCGTAGTGGCCGCCGGCGCGTCGAGGCCGAAGCCGACAGCGATGCCGCTGAGAGTCAGGCCCTGGACGAAGCGCCGGCGCGACGGCAGCGCGAGGCGTTCCGTCAAAGAGGTCCGGTTGTTTCTGTTCATGGTACTCATATGGTTTCGCGGCGCGCCGGGCGCGCCAGATCACGCGCACGCGCTTTCCGCGTGCGGAGCGAAGCGGACGAACGAGTCAGGCGATCGGCGGTCGCAACCGGCGCTCGCCGGCGGCATCGAGAAACGCGCTGCCGACCGGAATCGGCAATTGCGCCGGGGGAGCAGGCGCGAGATCGAACGAAATCGCAATCAACGCCGGCGAGCAGGAATGCAGGCAGACACAGGCACCGCCCACGCAACACGGACAGCCCTTGCCATGCGCGGACTGCTTCGCGCCGGTATCCGCCGCCGCAGCTGCCTCGTCGCAATGGTGATGCATCACGGCGGACGCCGACACGTGCGATGCGTCCATCCCGCGCACCGGAACGGCGGGCATTCCCCAGGCGGAAAGATTCACCAGCACCAGCAGCACCGCCATCGCATGCGCGAACGCGCGCGCGCAGGCACTACGCGCAAGTCGCTGCAAACGGAAGCGGCGGTGACGGCGACGGGTCATGCGCGCATGGTGCCCGCGTGCGGACCTCCATGCAAGCATGCGGATGCTACGATTCGAGCATGAACTACCGCCACGCCTTCCACGCCGGAAACTTTGCCGACGTCTTCAAGCACGCGATCCTGATCGGTTTGATCGACGCGCTCGCGGCCAAGCCGGCGCCGTTCTGCTACATAGACACGCACGCCGGCGCCGGCCGCTACGACCTGCGCGACGAAGAATCACGCAAGACCGGGGAGTTTGTCGACGGCGTGCGGCGTCTGCTCGTCGCGACGAGCCTGGCCGACAGCCTGCGCCCCTACTTCGACCTGCTGCGCGTGGCGAACTCCGCCGAGGCAAACGGCCATCTGAACATTTACCCCGGCTCGCCGCTGATCGCAGCCCTCGCCATGCGCGCGGGCGACCGCATCACGCTGTGCGAGGCGCAGGAGGCCGAAACGACTGCGCTCAAAAACCTGTTCGCCGGCGACCGCCGCGTCGGCGTGCACCGGCGCGACGGCTATGCGGCACTGTCCGGTTTCGTGCCGCCGCACGAGCGCCGCGGGCTGGTGTTGATCGATCCGCCGTTCGAAGCCCAGGAAGCGGAGTTCCGTGCCATCGAGTCCGCCCTCGCCGCCGCGTACTCGCGCTGGCCGACCGGCATCTACGCGATCTGGTATCCGATCAAGCTGCACCGGCAGGTGTTGCCGTTCCAGCGCTGGTTCGCCGCCCGCGACATCAGGAAGACCCTGGTCGCCGAACTGATGGTCGACGCTGACGACTCGCCGCTGCGCCTCAACGGCTGCGGCATGGTCATCGTCAACGCGCCGTGGCAATTCGATGCCTGCCTCGCACGGCTGCTGCCCGATCTCGCGCGCCTGCTGGCGCGCAGCCCGCGCGCGAGCCACCGCATCGAGTGGCTGACGCGGGAGTAAGCGCGAACCATACTGGAAACCACCGCCCGACCCACATGCCGGGTCGGCGAATTCCTACGCGATCGTACAGCCGGCACGCATATCGCAGTTCCGCGCCGCACCCTAATCTTGACCGCATCCTGACGAAGGAGTGGTCATGCGCAATTCTCCCGCGGCAAATCAGCTTGGCATCACGCTCATCGAATTGATCTTTACCCTTGCGATCGTCGCGGTGCTGGCCTCGCTCAGCGCACCGGCGCTCGGCAACCTGATCCAGCGCAGCCATGCGCGCAATGCGCACGACATGTTGGTCGGCTCGCTCAGCCTTGCGCGCACGAGCTCGGTCAGCACGCATCGTGAAGTGATCGTCTGCCCGAGCAATGACCATGCAACCTGCTCCGACGGCATCTGGTGGCAGCATGGCTGGATCGTGTTCGAAGACGCAAACCAGAACAACCACCGCGACGAAGACGAGCCGCTGCTCGAAGTCGTCGACAGTCAACCCGGCATCGCGATCGCGACCAGCAGCGGGCGCAAGTTCGTCCGCTATCGCCCGGACGGCAGCGCCAGCGGAACCGACCTCACGTACACGATCTGCGACCGCCGCGGCGCAGGCGAGGCCGCCGCCGTGATCGTCAGCAATCCCGGCCGCGTACGCGAAGCGCGGCCCGATCCGGCACGGGCCACGGTGGCCTGCGCAGGCCTCGGCCGATAACTTCTTTCCCCGAGCTATTGACTGAATTCGACGCGTCGAAGACAATAAGCGGCTCGCTTATGCGATTCCCCGATAGCTCAGTCGGTAGAGCAAGTGACTGTTAATCACTGGGTCGGCGGTTCGAGTCCGTCTCGGGGAGCCATTTCAGACAAGGGCCTGCGGAAACGCAGGCCCTTTCGTTTTGGCCATCCGCCCGGAGCCGGCCCGATGGCCCGCGTCGCCACATCATGAATCGCGCAGGGAAATCCATTTGCGCTGGCCGCGCCGGTCCGCAACGAACCGTTGCGCGCAGCGGTACCACACGACCAGTGGAGAGTGCGCGGCACTGCAGGCGAACGACTCCAGCGGTTCATCAAGCAGTCCCGTCGGCGGGTACTCCCCGGCCGCAGGCGCGTAGTAGGTGCCGAACAGCTTGTCGATGAACGGGAAGAATGTCGCGAAGTTCTTCGATCGGTGTTGCGGCAAAGTCGAGTGGTGGATGCGATGCCACTGCGGTCCGGAAATAACACCCGCAAGCACCCCGAAACTGACCCGCAGGTTTGCGTGGTTGACGAATCCCCAGAGACGGAACATGAGCACGCCGACGAGTGCGATCGGGTTCAGCGAGCCGAGCAGAAGCAGCAGGGGCACGTGGCAAATCAGGTTGAGCAGATAGTCGAGCAGATGGCGGCGGCCCTGCGTCGTCGCGTTCATCATCGGGTCGCTATGGTGAAACTTGTGCGTCTCCCACAAAAACGGCGACGCATGTTGCCAGCGGTGGATCCAGTAATGCCAGACGTCCCAGATCAGCGCGTAGGCAATGGTTGCCAGGATCCCGCCCGGCAGGGTCCGCGAGAGCGCGCTCGAGCGCCCGTTCCAACCGCTGTCGGCGACATGGGCGATGTAGTTGAACAACGGATCGAAGCTCGCTTGCAGACCGAGAACCAGCGGCAGTACCAGCGCAAGATAGACGCAGTTTTCCAGCCGATTTCGCCAGGTCGGTCGGATCGCGGCCGGATACAGATATTCCAAAACGCAGAATCCCGCGGTCAACGGAATCATCCACGCCAGCTGCGCCAGATAGACGCCTACCCCTGAACTCATTTCCCGCCCCCGATGAGTGCCTGGCAGTCTAGCTGGTCCCGGGTCCAAGTCCAGATCGAACGACGAATCGTTGCCAAGGCACCGGCGCAGGACATGCCGGGCGCATTCAGAAAATGTAGTGCAACCCCACTGACGCCGACCATCGTGCCTCGATCTGCAAGCCGTTGACGTGCTGGTGCAGAGGGAGTTGCGCGAACGTGTAGGCGGAAAAACGGCGGGAGAAGTTCCAGGTCACGCCGGGGCTGAGGTAGATCAGGGTCGCACCGCTGTTGTCGACGTCGGCATTCGCACCGCGCTCGCGCTTCTCCAGACGCGCGTTGACCTGCAATTGCGGCACGAAGGTTTCGTTCGCTGTGTAGCGCAGGCCGGCATTGAGGTTGAGGCCGGCACCCGGTTTGAAATTCTCGCGTGAATTCAGCGGCACCTGCAGCAGCGCCTGACCGAAATAGCCCCAGTCTGCGTTGAACGCACCGAAGTGGTAGATGCCGAGCAACAGGTCGGTCGTGCCGGTGCCGAGTTGCAAGCCGCGATCGACCGTCTCGCCCTGTTGCGGTCCACGCTCGAACTTTCTGTCGAACGAGCCGGTCGCGAGCTTCAGGCCGGTCTCGATGCCGACATCGCGCTGCGCATCAAAGCCGGAATAGTGCGCGAGCACGCGCACATCGCCGATGCCCTGGTCGTGCGAGGTCGAGACCGCGTCGTCTCCGGCCGCGATCGTGCCATGCGAACGGTTGAACCACGGCAACGCGACGCCGACGCCCCAGTCGCTGCCCGGGCTGTAGTCGAGGGCGAATGTGTAGTTGCGGTTGGTCGTGTACTGCTGCACTTCGCGCTCGTTCGGGATCGCGACGGCGGCACGACTCATGCCGTCGCCGCCCTCGCGCAGCTGATCCTGGTCGAAGAAGTCGAAGCGCGCATCGAAGCGCCAGCCCTTGGTCGTGGTCAAGCCCTGGCTGGCCCAGTCCGAACTCAATGTGCAGCCGCAAGCGGAACAGGCGAACGTGTGCGGTGAAAGGACAGTTGCAATCAAGCCGGGCAACAGACAACGGATACTTCTACGCATCGGGTCTCCTCGGGGAAAGTCCGTCCGGCAAATTCATCGCCGGAGCCGGACGCGCAGCCTAAGCGGCGGCACCATACGGAAAAAATGCGGCACGATGCCGCAAGGGCAAATGCGCGCCGATGCCACTCGCTCGTCGCGGAAGCCACGGGTCACCCGTTCGATGCACGCACCGCGCACCGCGAAACAACAACCTGTATTCCGCCTGTCGGGGGGAAAGTTCAGTCCGGCGGAATCCGGACGGAACATATCCGGCCACGAAGGCCTTTGCTCTCTTCCTCGCGCCCATATATATCGCGAGGGGTAATCCCACCTTTTTTTTATGGAGCACGCGATGGAACTTGGCATGATCGGTTTGGGCCGCATGGGCGCGAACATGGCGCAGCGGCTGGTGCGCGGCGGACATCGCATCAAGGGTTTCGACTTCATCGCGGACAGCCGCGCGCGCGCCGCGCAGAATGGCATCGAGCCTGCGGCGTCGCTCGCCGAACTCGTCGGCAAGCTCGCCACCCCGCGCGCCCTCTGGCTGATGGTGCCGGCCGGCGCGCCGGTCGATGAGACCATCGCCAACCTGTTGCCGCTGCTCGCGCCGGGCGATGTGCTCATCGACGGCGGCAACTCGATGTACAAGGACACGCAACGCCGCGCGCGGCAACTGGCCGAACGCAAGATCCACTATGTCGACTGCGGCACCAGCGGTGGTGTCTGGGGTCTCGAGGAAGGTTACAGCCTGATGATCGGCGGCGATGCCGCCGCCATCGAAGCGCTCACGCCGATCTTCGCCGCGCTCGCACCCGCACCCGACCGCGGCTGGGGTCGCGTCGGCCCGGTCGGCGCGGGGCACTACACCAAGATGGTCCACAACGGCATCGAGTACGGCATGATGCAAGCCTACGCCGAGGGCTTTTCCATACTCGAGCACAAGCAGGAATTCGCACTCGACCTCGCCCGGATCGGCGAGATCTGGCGACACGGCAGCGTGGTGCGCTCGTGGCTGCTCGATCTCACCGCCGATGCGCTGAAGAAGAATCCGGCGATGGAGGGTATCGCACCCTGGGTGGCCGACTCCGGCGAAGGCCGCTGGACGCTGGCCGATGCGATCGAACTCGGTGTGCCGACGCCGGTGATCGCGCTGTCGCTGCTCGAGCGTCTGCGCTCGCGCGACAAGGACTCATTTGCCGACAAGCTGCTCGCGGCAATGCGCAACCAGTTCGGCGGGCACGAGATGAAGAAGGAATGACGGCCACGTCGTGACGCGGAAACCCGCGTTCAGGGCAGCGCAGCCGTGGAGCCGCGCTCTGCGGCGAGCGCGCCGGTGAAGCGCTCGTTGCTGGTGCGTGCCTGGCGCGGATTGAGTACAGCGAACGCCGCCTTGGTTGTTGCCGCCAGACGCGCTTCGGCATCCGCAAGCTGGCGCTGCTCGTCGGCCAGGTCCTGCACGAGCCGTTGCGCGTCGGCCGGCACATCAGAACCATCCCGCCGCGGACGCGCACGCCTGAATTCCACGCACTCGCGCAACGCATCCTCCATCGCCGACCACGGGCCGATCTGGTCGGTGCCGAGCAATAGCTCAGCGCGCAGCTCGCGCGCCTGGACCAGCATTTCCGCCAGCGGGTCAGGTACCTGAGGTGACGCGTCGTTACTCTTCTGCGCCATGTCGGACGGACGATCGCCGTGACGGCCATGCCCGCCTCCGCCGTGGCCGCCCATGCCGCCACCCTGCATTTGCGCGGTCACGGGCCAGGGCAACATCGCCGCGGTTGCGACGATGGCGCCGAGGAGGAGCTGCGCCGTCGCGCCACGCTGACGGGCAGGCACGGGAGCGCGCAGAGGCCGGCCCGAACGAGCGGACGCGAAGGGATCGCGGCCAGCACCGGCCATCGCCGGCGCCGGCCGGTAGACAATCGGAGCGAAATTGCCGAGCCGGCGGCACCAGGAATCGGCGTCCTCCGCCATCGAGATCTTCGTCATCATGAACACGCTTCCGCTGGAGCTGGCGCGAGTCTGGGAAGCAAACGTGCAGGAAATGTGGACACCAACGGCATCCCGGCGTCGCGTTCAGCGCCCGGACATCTGCCGACCCGCGAAACTGCCGCGGGCTAGGTCAGGGTCTTGCGCAAAACAGCCTGCGACTTGGTCCGCACATAGCCTTCGCGCTCGTAGAAGCGATGCGCGCGCTCGCGAACTACGTTGCTGCGCACGCGCATCGCCGCGAAGCCCTGCCCACGCGCCCAGTCCTCGGCGGCAGCGAGCAAGGCGGCGCCGACACCGGTGCCGCGCACGGTCTCGTCGACGACGAGACCGGCAAGCTCGGCATGCGGCGCTTCCTCGAGCTGCAGTCGCGGTACGACATGGGTCCAGCCGACGACGCGCGCATCGGCCGCAAACGTGGCGACAAAGACTTCGCCCGCCTGCGCCGCGCGCACGCGCGCGTAGCGTTCGCGCGTGTCCGCCGCCGGCGTCGGGTAGCCGAGCTGCGCCGACAGCGCGGCTATCGACGAGAGATCGCCCTCGCCCGCGACGCGGACGATGATGCCGTCAGTCGCAGCAGCCATCCCCGCCCTTGACCGTGTGCGCGTGCGTCGCTGCGACACCGCGGGTCAGGCCGGCGACACTGGCCGCATGGTGATCGACGATCACCTTGGCCACGCACATCGACACACGCTTGCCAGTCGGGATATGGATGAATTCGTTCGGCCCGTGCGCATTCGAATGCGGGCCGAGCACGCCGGTGATAAGAAACTGCGCGCCGGGAAATTTCTCGCCGAGCATGCCCATGAACGGGATCGATCCGCCTTCGCCCATGCAGGCCGGCGGCGGGCCGAAAAATTCGCGCGAGGCGGCATCGACGGACTGTTCCAGCCATGGCGCGAGTGCCGGTGCGTTCCAGCCGCTGCCGGCCTTTTCCAGCTCGAACCTGACCCCGGCGCCGTACGGCGGGTCCTTTTCCAGCAGCGTCTTCAGCTCGGCGCCGGCTTTCACCGCATCCAGCGTCGGCGGCAGGCGCAAGCTGAGCTTCACCGCGGTGAACGGGCGCAGCACGTTGCCGGCCGAATCGAGCGCGGGAACACCACCAACGCCGGTGACCGCCAGCGCCGGGCGCCAGGTACGGTTGAGCACGAGCTCGGTGTCGTCACGACTCACCGGCTGCATGCCGGCGACGAACGGAAACTTCGAATACACCGCATCGCCCAGCACCTGCGCCGCCTGCTTCGCCTGCTCGACGCGCTGCGCGGGAATCTCGACATGGAACCCCGGCGGCACGATCCGGCCCGTGTCCTGGTCTTCCAGACGCGACAGAATCTTGCGCAGGATACGGAAGCTCGAAGCGACCACGCCGGAAGCATCGCCCGAATGCACCCCCTCGCCGAGCACGTTGACCGTGAGGTTGCCGCCGGTCATGCCGCGCAGCGAGGTGGTCAGCCAGAGCTGGTCGTAGTTGCCGCAGCCCGAGTCAAGGCAGACGATCAGCGATGGTTTGCCGATGCGCTCGGCAAGGTGGTCGACGTAATACGGCAGGTCGTAGCTGCCCGATTCCTCGCAGGCTTCGATCAACACCACGCAGCGCGCGTGCTCCAGCTTCTGCGCCTTGAGCGCGAGGATCGCTGCGAGCGAGCCGAAGATCGCGTAGCCATCGTCCGCACCGCCGCGGCCGTAGAGCTTGTCGCCCTCCATCACCGGCTTCCACGGGCCGAGATGCTCGGCCCAACCGGTCATCTCCGGCTGCTTGTCGAGATGGCCGTAGAGCAGCACGCAGTCATCGCCACTCTGCGCTCCGGCCGAGGCCGGCACATCGACGAAGATCAGCGGCGTACGGCCTTCGAGGCGCACGACTTCCACCGTCATCCCCTCGATCGCCTGCGCCCTGGCCCAGCCGGACAGCTGCGCGACCGCCTGGTCCATGTAGCCGTGCGCCGCCCAGTCCTTGTCGAACATCGGCGACTTGTTCGGAATCTTGATGTACTCGACCAGCTGCGGAACGATCTCGCCGTCCCAGCGCGTGGAAACGTCATTGCGGAGCAGACTGGCGTCCATATGGACTTCGCCTCGATAGATGCAAGGCCGCGATTTTAGTCTGCCCGCATCCCCCTGACGAGAGCCGCGGTAACTCGATCGACGCAAATCGGCAACGCCGCGTACACCCGACAGACCTAATGTACCCCCACGCGGAAGCAGCCGCGCGGAGTCGCACTATGCGCATCGCCATGGTCACCGAGACGTTCCCGCCGGAAATCAACGGCGTGGCATTGACCGTGGCCGGCCTCGCACAGAGCCTGCGCGAGGCGGGACACGCGGTACAGATCGTGCGTCCGCGTCAGGCGGGCGACGAAGCCGGTGCGGGCGAGAACGGAGCCGAAGTGCTCGCGCGCGGCGCGCGTCTGCCGAAGTATCCCGGTCTGCAGTTCGGTCTGCCGATCGCGCAGCGCCTGCGCAAGCTGTGGAAGAACGAGCGTCCCGACGCGATCTATGCCGCCACCGAAGGCCCGCTCGGCTACTCGGCACTGCGCGTCGCGCGCGCACTCGGCATTCCGGCAGCGACCGGCTTCCACACGCGCTTCGACGACTTCGCCCGCCACTACGGCTTCGGCTTCCTCACCCCGGTCGTGTTTGCCTACCTGCGCCGTTTCCATCGCCAGGCTGCGGCGACGCTGGTACCGACGATCGAGCTGCGCGAGTTCCTGATGGAGAACCAGTTCGGCAACGTCGTCCTGCTGCGCCGCGCGGTCGACAACGCGCTGTTCTCGCCGGCGCGGCGCGACGAGACCCTGCGCGCGCAATGGGGCCTCGAGCCCGGCCAACTCGCCGTGGTCTATGTCGGCCGTATCGCGACGGAAAAAAACCTGCCGCTCGCGGTGCGTGCCTTCCGCGAAGTCCAGAAGGTCCATCGTCACGCGCGCTACATCTGGATCGGCGATGGCCCCGCGCGCGCCGCGCTCGCGGCCGAGAATCCCGATTTCATCTTCGCCGGCATCCAGCGCGATACCGGACTCGCGCGCCACTTCGCCAGCGCCGACCTGTTCGTGTTCCCGAGTCTGACCGAGACCTTCGGCAACGTCACCCTCGAAGCGCTCGCCAGCGGCCTGCCGACCGTCGCCTTCGACTATGGTGCCGCGCGCGAGCATCTCACCCCGTGCTGCGGCCGCCGCGTGCCGTACGCCAACGAGGATGCTTTCGTGCGCGCCACGCTCGATCTCGTGCGTAGCGATGTCACGCGCACCGACCTCCGCGCCGCCGCGGTGGCCGCGGTCGCCGAACTGGATCCGATCACGGTCGCCGCCCAATTCGCCGAGCTGCTCGCAGGCCTCGCGCAGCCCGGCAACAACCAGATCGCCGGCAACGGCAAACTCCACGAAGGATCGAGGTGAGTGCAATGCAACTTCTGCAGACTGTCGAACTGCGCAGCCGCGAAGTGCGCCTGTGCAAGCGTGCTAACGGCTGGGGCACGCGGCGCACGATCGCGCGTTTCTTCGGCGCGATCAGCCGTCTCGGCGATGGCCCGTTCTGGTACACGCTGATGTTCGCGATCGCCGTGTTCGGCGGCGCGAAAGGCCGCTTCGTCGCGCTGCAGATGGCCTTGACCGGGCTCGTCGCCGCGGGCACATATCGCACGCTCAAGCGCTGGACGCAACGCCCGCGCCCGTTCCGCGCGCATCGCGACATCGTGCCGTTGGCGCTGCCTTTGGACGAATTCAGCTTTCCCTCCGGCCACACGCTGCACGCGGTGACGTTCACTATCGTCGCGCTCGCCTGGTTTCCGTCGCTCGCGCCGCTGCTGATCCCGTTCGCGCTGCTTGTCGCGGCCTCGCGCGTCGTACTCGGGCTGCACTACCCCAGCGACGTGCTCGCGGCAACGCTGATCGGCGGTGGCTTGGCGACCGCATCGCTGTGGGTCGCGTCACTCGATCGCTTCTGACTTTCCGATCCTCGGCTGATCGTTGCCGCGTGCACCGCAATCGCAACCGCCAGCAACACGCGGACCGTTGCTTCCCCGCCAACGCGGGAAAGGCCGGCAAGAACGCGCCGCGACGCAACTTGAACGCCGGAAAGACAAAGCGGCCGCCATTGCTGGCGGCCGCTTTGGACGAGGAGCACAGACGCGACTCAATGCTCCAAGAAGTTGGTACTTCAGCAATCGTCCCTGATCACGTGAATCGAGCGACGGACTCCTGTCCGCGTTTCTCGACGACGGCCGATTATTCGGCTGCGGTACCGTGTTTGGACAGATCTTCCTGAATGCGCGCCGCCTTGCCTTCAAGGCCACGCAGGTAGTAGAGCTTGGCGCCACGCACCTTGCCGCGACGCTTGACGTTGACCGAGTCGATCGTCGGGCTGTGCGACTGGAACACACGCTCGACGCCGAAACCGTGGGAAATCTTGCGCACCGTGAAGGCCGAGTTGAGGCCCGCGTTCTTCTTCGCGATGACCACGCCCTCGTAGGCCTGCACGCGCTCGCGGTTGCCTTCCTTTACCTTGACGTTGACGACGACCGTATCGCCCGGGCTGAATTCGGGCAGTTTGCGGCTGATCTGGGAAGCTTCGAATTGTTGGAGGAGATTCATGACACCGACCTGCTCAATGTGATGGAAAGGAAAGCTCTCTTGAAAAGAACGACCAAGGGTGGCCGCCTTACTGATCCTCGCCATCACGGACGACAGCGAGTATATCCCTAGATTTGAGCCGTTCTGACGGCTCACTTCACTACTGTTTCGTATCTTTTTGAAATTCAAACAAAAATAAATTTTCTTCCGGATCCAGCGCCGCCCGAGCCAGAAGATCGGGCCGGCGCAACCAGGTTCGTCCAAGTGCCTGTTTTCGCCGCCATTTCGCGATTTCCGCATGGTCGCCCGACAACAGCACCGCCGGTACCGCGCCGAGCTCGTGAACCTCCGGCCGCGTGTAGTGCGGACAGTCGAGCAGGCCGTCCGAGAACGAATCCTGCTGCGCCGAGGCCGCATCGTTGAGCGCACCGTCCTGCAGCCGTCCGATCGCGTCGATCAGCACGGCCGCGGCCAGCTCGCCGCCCGAGAGCACGTAGTCGCCGATCGAGACCTCCTCGTCGACTTCGTGCTCGATCAGGCGTTCGTCCACCGCCTCGTAGCGTCCGCACAGCAGGATCAGGCGCTCTTCCCGCGCGAGTTCGCGCACCTTGTCCTGCGTGAGCCGCGTTCCTTGCGGACTCAGGAAAATCGTCCGTACCGGTTTCGCATCCGCCGCGCGCGCTGCGCGCAACGCATCGCGCAACGGGTCGATCAGCATGACCATGCCCGGACCGCCGCCGAACGGTCGTTCGTCCACGCGCCGGTACGCATCGGTCGCGTAGTCGCGCGGATTCCAGCTCCGCACCGCAAGCAGGCCTCGCTCCTGCGCCCGCCCGACCACGCCGACCCTGGCCGCCGCATCGACGAACTCGGGAAACAGCGTGATCACATCAATCCGCATGGCGTCGATCTTCTTCGCTCGTCATTCCGGTTTTCGCCGGAATGGCGGCTTGATGTTGCTCAAAAATCCTTGTCCCAATCGACGACGATCCTGCCACCATCGATGTCGACTTCCTTGACGAAGTCTCCGGTCACGAACGGCACCAGCCGCTCACGCTCGCCTTTCCTGACCACGAGCACGTCGTTGGCGCCAGTCGAGAACAGATGGCTGACCTTGCCGAACGCGACGCCTTCGAGATTGAAGACATCGAGTCCTTCGAGATCGACCCAGTAATACTCGCCTCGCTTCGATTTCGGCAATGCCGAACGCGCTATGCGGATCTCCGCGCCGATCAGGGCCACCGCCGCATCGCGGCTGTCGACGCCGGGCAGACGGGCGACGATGCCCTTGCCCTGCGTCCTGCCTTTCACGTTCGCATACTCCACCATCGCATCGGCGCAACCGACGAACCAGGGCGAATACTTGAAGATCTGCGCGCGCGGATCGCTGTACGACTCGAGCTTGACCCAACCTTCGACGCCATACAGGCCGACGATCTTGCCGAGAACCAGCCTGCTCTTGTCAGGCGCGTCTTCGTCGCGCGCGGCCATCGCAGCGGCCTGCGTGGCGATCAGGCCGCAGCCTTCGCCTGCTTGCCGGCTTCCTTGATCAGCGCGCGCACCTTCTCGCTGGGCTGCGCGCCCTTGGCGATCCAGTTGTTGACGCGATCGAGGTCGATCTGAAGGCGCGTTTCCTTGCCGGCCGCGACCGGGTTGAAGAAGCCCACGCGCTCGATGTTGCGACCGTCGCGCGCCTTGCGCTCGTCGGCAACGATGACGTGATAGAACGGACGGCCTTTTGCGCCGCCGCGGGAAAGACGAATCTTGACCATGTTTATTTCTCGAGAATTTATCGGGTACGTTGTGCTCCCTTGCCGGCCGTGACACGCACGGCACGCCCGCAAAGCGGGCAACGGCAGTTCGGGAACTGCGTATTTTAGCTCAATTGGAAAAAAAATAAAGACTTTTCAGCAACGTGGCTGAAGCAGACGCGTGCCAGGGCGTTTCCCCGCATTCTCCGCCCTGGCGGGGGGCCACGGATTGACAACCCCTCGGGCCCTGAACACACTCCAACGTCTCGCACTCCGGGCGTACCGCATTGCTTCCCGTTTCAGGAATTCCCTTGACCTCCACGCCCACCGCCTCCGACGCCCCCTTCATCGCCGCCGACGTCGGCGGTACCCACGCCCGCCTCGCCCTGGTTCGTTTCAACGCCGAAGGCGCCGTGGCAATCCTGCACTATTCCGAATACATCTGCGCCGAATATCCCGATCTGGCAACGATCCTGCGCACCTTCATCGACACCCACGGCGACGCCCGCATAACCAGCGCCGCGATCGCGATCGCCGGCCTGCAGGTCGGCGACAGCCTGATCAACCCGAACCTGCCGTGGCATGTGTCGCTGTCGCAAACCCGCCAGGCCGCGCACCTGAAGGACCTCGCGCTGATCAACGATTTCGAGGCGCTGGCCCACGCCGTGCCGCACATCGACCTCGCCCCTGCCGAACTGCTCAGCGGCCAGCCGGTCGATCCGTCGAAGGTAACCACCCTCGTGGTCGGCCCCGGCACCGGCCTGGGCCAGGCCGCGCGCATCCCGCATCGGCCGCACCCGGTAGTGATCACGAGCGAAGCCGGTCACGCCGCGCTCGCGCCGGGAAACGAACTGGAACTGGATATCCTGCGCGAATTGTTCAAGCGCTGGTCGCACATCGACCGCGAACGCGCAGTGTCTGGCCCTGGCCTGCTCAATCTCTACGAGTGCATCTGCACGCTGCATGGCGTGCATCCGATGCTGAGAACCCCGGCCGACGTCACCGCGGCCGCGCTCGCCCATGCCAACCCGCAGGCGGTAACTACCCTCAGCGTATTCTGCGGCCTGCTCGGCAGCCTGATCGGCGACCTCGTGCTCGCCTACAACGCGCGCGCCGTGTTCCTCGCCGGCGGGATTCCCTCACGCATCCGTTCGTTCCTGCCGACCAGCAACTTCGTCGCGCGCTACCACAACAAGGGCGCGCTCGGGGACGTGATCAAGCACGTGCCGATCTGGCTGATCGAACACGGCCAGCTCGGCCTGATCGGCGCGGCGGCGTGGTATCAGGACCATCGCTCCAGCTGATTGGCTGGAGCAAAACCCAAAGCGCAAGAAGAGTTTCACCACGGATTGTATGGATAAAGCAAACACGCAGATAGTTTTGTTCTTGATCCGTGATATCCGTGTAATCCGTGGCTAAAAACTCTTGTCCCGCCTTGGCTCCACTCTCACCACGCTCCGATGAAAATCCTCGTCACCGGCAGCAGCGGCCATCTTGGCGAAGCGCTGATGCGCTGCCTGCGCGACACGCACCACGATGTCCTCGGTATCGACGTCCTGCCCTCGGCGTTCGCGGACAAGGTCGGCTCGATCGTCGATCGCGACTTCGTACATGACTGCATGCACGAGGTCGATGCGGTGCTGCACACGGCAACGCTGCACAAACCGCACGTCGCCACGCACGCGCGCCAGGATTTCGTCGACACGAACATCAGCGGCACGCTCAACCTGCTCGAGGAAGCCGTCGCCGCAAAGGCGAAGTCGTTTGTCTTCACCAGCACGACGAGTACGTTCGGCGACGCACTGGTGCCGCTGCCGGGGGCGGCCGCTGCCTGGATCACCGAAGACGTGACGCCGGTCGCAAAGAACATCTACGGCATCACCAAGATCGCCGCCGAGAACTTGTGCCGGTTGTTCCAGCGCAAGTTCGGCCTGCCCTGTCTCGTGCTGCGCACCGCGCGCTTCTTCCCCGAGGCGGACGACAGCAAGCACATGCGCGAGAGCTGCGCCGACGCGAATATCAAGGCAAACGAATTCCTCTATCGCCGCGTCGATATCGCCGACGTCGTCGATGCCCACCTGCTGGCGGTGGCCAAGGCGCCGGCCATAGGTTTCGGCCGCTACATCATCAGCGCGACGACGCCGTTTTCACGCGACGATCTGCCGACGCTGCGCAGCGACGCAGCCAGCGTGCTGCGCCGACTGTTCCCGGCCTGCGCCAAGGAATACGCACGCCGCGGCTGGCACATGTTCGACTCGATCGATCGCGTCTACGTCAACGATCTCGCGCGCCGCGAACTCGGCTGGCAGCCGCGCTACGACTTCGGCCACGTGCTCCAGTGCCTGCGCACGGACGAGGACTTCCGCAGCCCGCTCGCCCAGGCGATCGGCGCGAAGGGATACCACGAAAGCGTGTTCGAGGAAGGCCCGTTCCCCGTCGACCATCTGGACTGTCGACAATAGACGCGACGAATCTCGTTCGGTAGTTGAAACCTGCGGGTAGCGCCCCGAATCCGGTTGTTGCAAAAAAAATCGCGACACGAAGCGCCCCACGACGGGGTGCCGCCGGAGCGAACATCCCGGCAGCAACGTGCGGCATCGAACTATGGAAGCGTGCCGGACAAGTATGGGCGGGAGCCGGCAACGCGCGGCGCAATGAATGCGCTGTCATCAAATCCCGACAAACGCGGTCTCTTCGGATCGAAGGAGAGGCGAACATGATAATCGAACGACGTGAATTTCTTCGCTTGGCGACGACCGCCATCGCGACCGCTCCATTGTTGTCCTTGCCGTCGGTGACGACCGCGAACCGCTATTCGTACAAGTTTCTGGCATTCGATGCCTTTCCAATCTTCGACCCGCGCCCTGTTTTCGTCCTCGCCGAGGAACTTTTCCCGGGCCGGGGCGCGGAGTTGGGCAACATCTGGCGCACCAGGCAGTTCGAGTACCAGTGGCTGCGCTCGCTGACGGGCCGCTACGTCGACTTTCGGCAAGCGACCGACGACGCGCTTGTATATGCCGCAAAGCAACTGCGGCTCGATCTTACGGCGAACATGCGTGAGCGCCTGACGCTCGCGTTCGGGCGACTCGATGCGTGGCCGGAGGTACGTTCGGCACTCGGCACATTGAAGGAAATGGGGCTGCGTATGGCGTTCCTGTCCAACATGACAAAGGAGATGCTGGATTCGAACATCACCCATGCCGGTCTCGGCGGAATGTTCGAGCGCGTCCTCAGCACGGATCGGAACAAGGTATACAAACCGGACCCGCGCGCATACCGGATCGCACTCGATGACTTCGGCCTCAAACGCGAGGAAATCCTGTTCGTCGCGTTCGCAGGCTGGGACGCGGCGGGCGCCAGGATATTCGGCTATCCGACTTTCTGGGTGAACCGTCTCGGTCTGCCGGGCGAAGAACTCGGCGCGACTCCGGATGCTACCGGAAATGATCTGGACGACCTTGTCCGTTTCGTGAAAACCCGAGTTTGACTGTTGTGTATTCGCGCACCGCAAACTCTCCACATTCGCGAAACTCACCGTTACCCGACGCGGACACGGCGCAGGCAAATCATGAAGATAGTTCAAATAGCTCCGGCTGATGCCCCCATGGAACTGCTGCTGGAAGCCGATCCATCGATCGGAAAAATCCTCCACTACTTGGCCGGGGCGCAATGCTTTGTGGCGCAGATCGACGAGGCTGTCGTCGGCGTGTACGTGTTGAAGGAGACGGTGCCAGCCAAGTACGAGCTGATGAACATCTCGGTTGCACCGTCTCGCCAGCGCCGCGGCATCGGGAAAGCGCTGCTCGAACACGCGATCGCCCGTGTCCGCGAAGGCGCGGGCCTGCGCCTCGAGGTGGGAACGGCGAGCTTCGGCTACTACTTGACGTTTTATCAGCGCGCCGGCTTCAGGGTCAGCTCGGTGGAGAAAGACTTCTTTCTGGAAAATTACCCCGAACCTTTGTACGAAGACGGCATCCGGCACACGGATATGCTCAGGCTGACGCTGGACCTGTCGAAGGGAAAGATCGCCACATGAAAGACTTTTTCCCGCACCGCGTTCGTTTGGCCAACGTCGGACCGCATTGGTTCGCCATCCCGCTGCGTCTGATAGTCGGATACGGTTTCATGTCGCATGGTTACGCGAAGTTGGCCCGCGGGCCGGATTCGTTCGTGCACATCCTCGGTGCTCTGGGTATGCCCATGCCGGACCTGTTGGCCTGGGCAACGATACTTGTGGAATTGATCGGCGGCTTCGCCGTGCTCGCAGGTTGCTGTATTCCGCTCGCGAGTGTGCCGATGATCGGCGTGCTCTGCGTTGCCATTTTCACGGTGCACCTGCCAAACGGATTCAGTTCCATCAAATTGTTGTCGGTCACGGAAAGCGGCGCACACTTCGGCCAGCCGGGGTACGAAACCGATCTGCTCTACCTGGCGGCGCTGGTCGCATTGATTCTGGGCGGTAGCGGCCCTTTGTCGCTCGACGGACTCTCAGGAAGCATCGCGCGCCGGCGTGCCCTTGGCCCGCAATCAAAGCAGGCGTTGTGACATTCATGACGGCCGATGGCAAGGTTGCTTCGACTCACGGCGTCAACGTCAATGGCCTCGCGCACCGCGAACTCGGCTGGCGACCGCGCCTCGACTTCCGCCACGTGCTCCAGTGCCTGCGCGCGGACGAGGATTTCCGCAGCCCGCTCGCCCAGGCGATCGGCGCGAACGGATACCGCGAAAGCGTGGGCGAGGAAGGTCCGTTCCCCATCGACTGACACCGCAACGGGGAAGCCACATTGTTCACCGGCGCGGCGAACGCGGGAATCCGCTGCCATTGCCGTCCAGCACGACGAGTTCCGCAACAGGAGTCGCCGGATTCCCGCGTTCGCCGCAACCCGCTTGCCTGGAACCCGGGTCGAAACGCTCAAACGAAACCGAGATTCGCCGTCGCGAAGCGGCCGAGGTTCGGGAAGATCGTGGCGAGGTCGGAGGCACCGACGCCGAACCAGCTCGCCAGCGTCGCGGCGTACTGGTCGACCGAGGTCGTCGGCACGATCTGGCCATAACCGGTGTCGTCGGGATTTGCGTTCGGGTTCTGATTGGTGTTCAGCGCCAGCGACGGCATCGTGCCGTAGAAGCTGCCGCCGTGGACCGCGCCGCCGACGACGAAATGGTGGCCACCCCAGCCGTGGTCGGTGCCGGTCGAGTTGCTGGTGAAGGAGCGACCGAAATCGGACGCAGTGAACGCAGTCACGCCGTTGGCGACGCCGAGTTCCGCCGTTGCGCTGTAGAACGCGCTCAGCGCCTGCGACAGTTCGGAAAGGTTGTCCTGCTGGTTGCTCAGCTGGTCGCTGTGCGTGTCGTAGTTGCCGGCCGAAACGAAGAACACCTGGCGGCTCATGCCCAGCGTCGCGCGCACACGAATCATCTGCGCGACCATCTGCAGTTGCTGGCCGAGATCGCTGGCCGGAAACGTCGTCCGCAGCGCGGGCAGCGGCGGCACCGGGTTCAGCGCCGCGATCAGCAGATCGGCATTCGCCACCGCGAGCCGGGACTTGTCGGCGAACGCGCGCTCGAGCACGTGCGCCTGCGCGCCCTGCGCGATCAGCGCCTTGTAGGCCGCGGCCGAATCGGGATCGTTGCCGGTCGCGATCCAGGCTTCACCGCCGCCGAGGTAGCTCATCTGGCTGACTCCGCCCGGATCGACGCAATACGGGCTCACCGTGTTGCCGCGCTCGAACACGTTGTTGTTGCTCGTCGACACGACCATCGGCAGCGAGCCGGTGTTCGCGCTCGCGAGCAGATCGGAAACGCGCCCGCCCCAGCCGCCTGCGGTCAGATCGTCCGGCCGCGCGGTCTGCCATTGCGGTTGCTGGTCGGCGTGCGAGAACAGGCTCGGCGGTACCGGCACGCTGCCGGCGCGGAATTGCGCGCCGGTGATCGGCTGGATCAAGGTGCCTACGTTCGCCACGATCGCAGCCTTGCCGGCATTGAACAGAGCGCGCAAGCCGGCATTGCCACCGGCAGCGGTCTGATCGCCCAGCGCCGGATGCGCGCCATACTGACCGCCATCGCTCGGCGTCGCGTTGAGTGCATTCGCCTGCACGGTGGATTGGGCCAATGCGATCTGCGAGCGCAGACTGCGGTACTGGGCATAATGCGTCGCATCGTACGGCACGATCATGTTGAGTGAGTCGTTGCCGCCGTACAGAAACACGCACACCAGCGCCTTGTAGTCGCTGAAGCTGTAGTTGCTCGTGGCCGCGGCCATCAGTTTCAGATTGCCGAGCGCGGAATACAGGCTGACGCCGCCGAGCGCGGCGCCGAGGCTCTTGCGCAGGAATTCACGTCGATCGAAATGCATGGCGCGGCTCACTTCTGGATCGAGTATTCGGGGGAATTGAGAATCAGGTACAGCGCGTGCTGCACGCGGAACATGCCGGCGCTGGCGCCGCGGTTGCCGCTGGTGATCTTGTTGATGCGATCGAGAATGATGCCGCGCATGTAGCCCGACATCTGCCCGGACAGGAACAGCAGGTTGTACTGGTCGAGCAATTGGCCGGGGTTGCTCATCGCCAGCGCCGCATCACGCTGGATGTTGTTCTGGATCGTGCCGGGATCGTCCGCGGCCCAGCAATCCCCGCTGCCCGAATAGTTGCAAAAAATTTCGTGATACAGCCGGTCCGGCGTGTTCAGCGCATACATGTCGGTCAGGATCTGGAATTCCGGCGCCTTCAACCCGCGCTGCGCCGGTTCGCCCGGCTGGACGAAGAACGGGCTGAAGAAATTGAACACCGAACCGCTCGCCAGCGGCGCCTGGCCGATCCAGTCCTGCAGTTGCGGGTAGGTATTGAAATTGTCGATGCGGCCGCTCGACGACCGTGCCGCCATCGCGCGCCACAGGTGGGTGAACTTGATGATCGGTTCGCGCAACTTGCCATAGCTGTCGGCCATGCCCGGCGGGATCGAACGCGCCTCCGCATCGAGCAGAATCGCCTTGAGCACGGCGAGCAGATCGCCGCGCACGCCGCTGCCGTTGTCGTTGAACGCCGCCGCGACGCGGGCGACGTAGGCCGGCGAAGGATTGCTCGTGACCAGGCGCTGGATCAGCTGCCTGCCGAGGAACGGGCCGACGTTCGGGTGGTGGAAGATGTTGTCCAGCGCTGCCGTCATCTCGGCCTGCGCATCGCCGCCATGCACGAGCACGCCGTTGGCGAGCGCGACGCCGGGGTATTGCAGCAATTGCTTGTCCGAAGTCGAGTCGTGCCAGGCCTCGATCGGTTGCATCGGCAGTTGCCAGCGCGGCGAGTTGTAGGCGATGGCCGCACAACCCCAATCGAAATAGTGGTCGGCATCGCAGCAATTGTAGGTGCTCGGCCCGCAGCCGACGTTGGTGTAGTTCCAGCCGGTGAACACCGCGGCGAACCCGCGCACCGTGGTCTGGTCATAGGTCGGCAGCGGCTGGCCGTTCCCGTCGAGCTGGCGCGTGCCGTCGGCGTTCAGCTGGTTCAGTCCGATCGAGAACAGCTGCAAGACTTCGCGAGCGTAGTTTTCGTCCGGGTGGATGTTGAGCGATGCGTCCGCCTTGCGGTTCTGGATCATCGACAGGTAATTGCCCATCGCCGGGTGCTTGGTCACATCCTCGAGCAGGGTGCGGTAGTTCGCGAACGCGTCTTTCGCCAGCACATCGTAGAAGCTGCCCAGCGCCCATTGCTGGTACGACAGGCCGCTGTTCTGACTCGATACGACAAAAATCTCCGACAGCGCGAACGCCATGCGCTGGCGCAACTGATCGACATGCGCGTTGCCCGGAAAACCGGAACGGCTGGGATCGGGCGCGCCGAGCGCATTGATCGTCCAGATTTCGCGGCGCGGGTTCTGGTTGTTGTTGTCACCCGACGGACTGTCCCAGTCGAGATAGGGCTTTTCGAGGGAAACCGTCGCCGCAGCTTGCTCGTTGATCCAACCGAGATAGCCGACGCGCTGCAGGTGTGCGATGTCCGCATCGCTGGCGCCGAATGTGGCCTGAGCCAGAAAGCGTGCGGCATCGGCCCGGCTCGGCGATATCCATGGGCCCGGAGAAATCATGCCGGCGGCGGAATCGACACCCGCGTGCGCGGCACCCGCCATGCATGCGAACACACAGACAAAGACGGTTCGCCAAACGCCGCCGAACATGCCCATGGCTGTCTCTCCAAACGGTGATCACGCAACGGCCAGCACTTTAGTCCATCCGGCACCGCAGAAACATGCCTTGGTTGTCACTTGCCGGTGGCTTGCTACAATTCGCGCCGGTTGCTTTTTGCGTTCGGCCCTGATCGCGAAAATCAAGTAAAGCAGGCATCCTGCCTGCATTTTTCAACAAGAGCGGAAACTTCATGCAACTGGATCAGGTCAAGGCCATCGTCACCGGTGGCGCGTCCGGGCTGGGCTTCGGCGTCGCCAGGCAACTCGTGGCGCACGGCGCAAAAGTCGCGCTTTTCGACGTCAGCGCCGAGAAGGGCGCGCAGGCCGTCGCCGCGATCGGCGCTAGTACGCGCTACTTCAACACCGACGTGAGTTCCGAGGAACAGGTCGCCGCGAACGCGAAGGCGGCGCAGGAATGGCTCGGCGGCCTCAATGCCGCGATCAGCTGCGCCGGCATCCTCGGCGCCGGCCGCGTGCTCGGCAAGGAAGGCCCGATGCGGCTTGCTACTTTCGCGACCACGGTGACGGTCAATCTGATCGGCAGCTTCAATGTCGCCAAGGCCGCCGCCGACCTGATGCAGCACAACGCGCCGGGCGAGGATGGTGAGCGCGGCGTGATCGTCAACACGGCCTCGATCGCCGCATTCGAGGGCCAGATCGGCCAGGCCGCGTACTCGGCATCGAAAGGCGGCGTGGTCGGCATGACCCTGCCGATGGCGCGCGAATTCGCGCGCATCGGCGTGCGCGTGATGACCGTCGCACCGGGCGTGTTCCACACGCCAATGGTCGAGGGCATGCCGGAACAGGTATACAATTCCCTTTGTGCACAAGTACCCTACCCTTCGCGCCTCGGCACGGCGGAGGAATTCGCCGATACGGTAGCCTTCATCCTGCGCAATCGCTACCTCAACGGCAGCGTGATCCGCCTCGACGGTGCGATTCGGTTGGCGCCCAAATGAGTCCGGGACGAACTCATCCCGCGCGGCACAGGGATATGTGCTGACACGGGATCCATTTTCCACCCATTCCAGGACACAGGATTCCGGCATTCGCTGGAATGACGGGACAAATCATGAAAGCCTTCGAAATCAAACGCGGCAACGTCGTCGAATACAACGGCAAGGTGTACCAGATTCGCGAAATCGAACGCAGCTCCCCGCAGGGTCGCGGTGGCAACGTCACTTTCCGCTTCGTGATGTATTCGGTGCCGGGCGCGACCAAGCTCGACATCTCGCTGCGCGCCGACGACGACCTCAAGGAAACCGAGCTCGTGCGCCGCGCGGCGAATTTCTCGTACAAGGATGGCGATGCGTTCGTGTTCATGGACAACGAGGACTACACCCAGTACACGCTCGACGCTTCTTCGGTCGGCGATGCGGCCGGCTACATCGTCGAAGGTGTCGACGGTTACTACATCCAGTTGATCGACGACGCGCCGATCGGCCTGCAGGTACCGGCGACGGTGACGCTGCAGGTGGTCGACACCGCGCCGGAACTGAAAGGCGCCTCCGCAACCAAGCGCTCGAAGCCGGCCAAGCTCAACACCGGCATCGAGATCCAGGTGCCCGAGTACATCACCAACGGCGAAAACGTCTTCGTCAACACGACGACCGGCGAATTCTCCGGACGCGCATGATCGAAACGTACATCCGCAGCGCGACTGCGGCCGATGCCGCGGTCTTGGCTGCGCTCGCCGAACGCACGTTCCGCGACACCTTCGCGGCGGTCAACACAGCCGAAAACATGGCGGCGCATGCGGTTGCGTCGTATGGCGCGGACAAGCAGCGCGCCGAGATCGAATCGGAGCGGATCCGCACGCTGCTCGTCGAATGCGACGGCGGCATCGCCGGCTACGCGCAGCTGCGCATCGCTTCGACGCCAGAATGCGTGAAGGCCGATCGCGCCGTCGAACTCTGGCGCTTCTACATCGATCGCGACTGGATCGGCCGCGGCCTCGCGCAACGACTGATGGATGCGGCGCTCGCCGAAGCTGCCGCGCTCGATGCGCACATGCTCTGGCTCGGAGTCTGGGAGCACAATCCGCGCGCGATCGCGTTCTATCGCAAATGCGGCTTCGTCCAGGTTGGCGCACATGTGTTTCGGCTCGGCGACGATGCGCAGACCGACTTGATCATGCGACGCATGATCAGCGAAACAGGCAATTTCAAATCACGGGATTGCAATGTGCTTTGCCCCCCCCCTTTTTGCTGCGCGCGAGAATTTCATAACGATTGCCCCCTGCGCTATGCTGCGCGCACTTCGGGCAACTCGGGAGAAACGATGAATACCTTGCTGCGTGCCGGCCTGCTTGCCAGTGGACTGCTTTCAGTTCTTGCACTGCCATCGATTTCGCTGGCGGAAACCACCGCGCAGGCGATGCCCGAAACCATGGACATGCTGCGCCACGCGATCGCGATGCAAACGGTGCAAGGCAAGGGTCAGGTCCCGGAGTTCGCGCAATACCTCGCCGGGAAACTGCAATCGGCCGGCTTTGCCAAGTCCGACATCACGATCATTCCCGTCGGCGAAACCGCCGCACTCACGGTGCGCTACCCCGGCAGCGACAAGAGCCTGAAGCCGATCCTGATTTCCGGGCACATGGACGTGGTCGCGGCCAATCCGGCCGACTGGACCCGCGATCCGTTCACGCTGGTCGAGGAGAACGGGTATCTGTACGGCCGCGGCGTGGCCGACATGAAAACCGGCGTGGTCGCACTGGTCGAGACGTTCATGCGCCTGAAGCGTGAAGGCTTTGCGCCGAAGCGCGAGCTGGTCCTGGTGTTCTCGGGCGACGAGGAGACCGGCATGATCTCCACGCGTGAACTCGCCAAGCGCCATCACGATGCGGAGTTCCTGCTCAATGCGGATGGCGGGGGTGGCATCTACGACACCAACCTCAAGCCGGTCACGTTCGAAATTCAGGCGGCGGAAAAGACCTATGCCGATCTTTTGTTGACGGTGACCTCGGCCGGCGGTCATTCCAGCGAACCGGACCCGCCGAAAAACGCGATCTACCATCTGGCTCGGGCGCTCGAGCGCATCGCCGCATACCAATTTCCCGTGCAACACAACGACATCACGCTCGCCTCGTTCAAGGCCCTCGGTGCGCATGAAACCGGCCCGCTGGCCACAGCCATTCGCGCGTTCGCGGCGAATCCCGACGATGCGAAAGCCGCCGCCGCGATTTCCGCCGATCCGGCGTACGTCGGACAGATTCGCACCACCTGCGTCGCCACCATGCTGGACGGGGGGCATGCGCGCAACGCCCTGCCGCAACGCGCCGATGCCAACATCAATTGCCGTATCTTTCCCGGCACGCCGGTTGCCGCAATCAAAGATGCGCTCGAGAAAGTGATCGCCGATCCGACCGTCAGCATCACGGTACGCGAACCGCTTCCGGTCGGAAGTGCTGCGTCGCCGCTTCGCGCCGATCTCATGGGCGCTATCGCCGAGACCATCCACGAGCGCTTCCCCGGCGTGGAAGTCGTACCCGGCATGGCGGCCTATGCCACCGACAGCGTGCATTTCCGCGCGGCCGGCGTGCCGAGTTTTGGTGTCGCTCCGGAGTTCACCAAGCCCAACGATACCTTTGCGCACGGACTCAACGAAAAGCTGCCCGCCACGGAAGTACCGGCCGCGCTCGACTACTGGCACAGTCTGCTGACCAGGCTCGCGAAGTAGTCGCCGTCCGTCCCATTCGATCGGCGCGGGCGAGGCGCCATCGGATCGCAGCGACCGCCACTGCGTCGGCAAGGTGTGTGATCAGCGCAAGCTCAACCATTTTTGCGCCATGCGCCGCAGCGATGCATCGGCGCTTTCATCCGCCGCGAGCGTCGCGACGTCGCGCCACTCCAGCGCGTGCGATTCATCGCCGACGACGTATGCTTCATCTCCGCTCGCACGCACGACATGGCGCACGTCGTAGTGCCAATGCACAGGCTCGTTCCGCCGCGCCGGAATCTCGTGCCGGTCGAGGTCGAAAATCTCCGCTTCGACGACCAGACCCGTCAAACCGGACTCCTCCTCCGCCTCGCGCAACGCCACACGCGCGAGATCGACGTCGCCGTCGGCATGCCCGCCGAGCTGCAGCCAGCGGTCGAGCTTGCGGTGGTGGGTCAGCAAAACGCGCGTTCCATCCGCGCTGACCAGCCAGGCCGAACCGGTCAAGTGGCCGAGCGCGAGGCCGCGCTCGGCCGCATCCGCGTGCGTCGCGGCGAATTCTGCGAAAAGGGATATGACGGCGTGCTCCGCCGGATATCGCGCAGCGTAGCGCTCGAACGCGGCCAGCCAGCCGCGCTGCCATGGTTGCAAGGAATGCGGGGACGAGACGGTCAGCTTGTGCGTCACAGCTTGCCCGATGCGGAGGGGTCGCGTATTTTACCGGCACACGTTTGGGCCCGTGGGATCCGGGCACAATCATCGACAGCCGTAGTCGTCGTCACCAGCCGCTACCTCACAATCACATCCGGGGATACATAATGGTTTTCTGGCGCGTCAAGCCACTCGACAAGATTCTCGAAACCGCAGAAAAGAAATCGCTCAAGCGCCAGCTCGGTCCCGTCCAACTCACCCTGCTCGGCATCGGCGCCGTGATCGGCACCGGCATCTTCGTATTGACCGCCGAAGCCGCCCAGAAGGCCGGCCCCGGCATGATGCTCGCCTTCGTGATCGCAGCCGTGGTGTGCGGACTGGCGGCCCTCGCATATTCCGAAATCGCTTCGATGATCCCGGTCTCGGGTTCGGCCTACACCTACAGTTACGGCGTGTTCGGCGAACTGATCGCGTGGATCGTCGGCTGGGCGCTGGTGCTGGAATACGCCATCGGCGCGACCGCGGTGTGCGTCGGCTGGTCCGGCTACGTCAACGGCCTGCTCAACAGCGGTCTGTTCGGCCTGACCGCGCCGGGGGCCCTGTCGTTGCCGAAGTGGCTGCAGACCGGCTACTTCTCTGGCGGCGGCATCAACCTGCTCGCCCTCCTTATCGGCATCGCGGTCACTTGGCTGCTGGTGATCGGCACGTCCAAGAGCGCGCGCGTCAACGCGGTGCTGGTGGCGATCAAGATCATCGCCCTGCTCGGCTTCATCGGCCTCGCCCTGCCGGCGGCCAAGAGCAGCAACCTGGTCCCGTTCCTGCCCACCGGCTGGGGCAGCCCGACCGGCGGCGTCGGCGTACTCGGCGCGGCGGCTTCCATCTTCTTCGCCTATGTCGGCTTCGACGCCGTGTCGACGGCCGCGGAGGAAACCAAGAATCCGAACCGCAACATCCCGATCGGCCTGATCGGCGCGCTCGGCGTCTGCACCATCTTCTACCTGTTGGTCGGTTACGGCGCCGCCGGTGCCGCCGGCGCCCAGCCGCTGATGAGTGCCGCGGGCGCGGTGCTCGACCCGGGTACTCCGGAAATGGCCGCCGCCTGCGCCCTGCCGCAGAACGCGAATGCGCTGGTGTGCAGCAACGAACCGCTGGCCCACGTGATCCGCGTCCTCGGCTACCCGAAGGTCGGCAACCTGATCGCACTGGCCGCGGTGGTCGCACTGCCGTCGGTGATCCTGATGATGATGTTCGGCCAGACCCGCATCTTCTTCACGATGTCGCGCGACGGCCTGCTGCCGGATGCCCTGTCGAAGGTGCACGAGAAGTTCCACACTCCGCACGTCATCACCTACCTGACCGGTTTCGTGGTCTCGATCTGCGCCGCGCTGTTCCCGGTCGGCAAGCTGGCGGACACTTCCAACTCCGGCACCCTGCTGGCGTTCGCGATGGTGTCGATCGGCGTGCTGGTGCTGCGCAAGACGCAGCCCGATCGCCCGCGTCCGTTCCGCACGCCGCTGGCGTGGATCGTCTGCCCCCTCGCCGTCGCCGGCTGCCTGCTGTTGTTCGTCAACCTCAGCATGACGGCCAAGCTGGTGTTCGCGGCATGGGCGGTGATCGGCCTGGTCATCTACGCGCTGTACGGCTACAAGCGTAGCCAGCTTGTGGACGGCAATTGACGAGCCGCCACGTTGAACTCCGTGTCCGAACACGACTCGACTTGACCATGCCGACGAGGGCCGACGCACGATGTCGGCCCTCGCCGTTTACGAGAACCCGGGAACGACCATGCTCAAGCAACTCCTGCGCACCAAGCACCCGCTCGCCGTCAACAACGAAGCCGGCGAGATCGAACTGCGCCGCACGCTCGGCCCCTGGGGCCTGACCGCGATCGGCATCGGCGCGGTGATCGGTGGCGGCATCTTCGTCATCACCGGCAACGCTGCGGCGATGCATGCGGGACCGGCGATCATGCTGTCGTTCGTGCTCGCGGCGATCTGCTGCACGTTCTGCGCGCTGTGCTATGCCGAGTTCGCGGCGATGGTGCCGGTCTCGGGCTCGGCGTATTCGTACACCTACGCCACGCTCGGCGAAGGCGCGGCCTGGTTCATCGGCTGGATGCTGATCCTCGAATACGGCGTCTCGGCCTCCGCGGTCGCATCGAGCTGGACCGGCTACTTCGCCAGCCTGCTCAATCACCTCGGCATCCACCTTCCCGACGCGTTGATCAACGCGCCGCTCGACGCGCATCTGAAACCGACCGGCGCCTTCATCAATCTGCCCGCAATGGGCATCGTCGCCGTGCTGACCGGCATCTGCTATGTCGGCATCAAGGAATCCGCCGGGGTCAATTCGGCGATGGTCGCGCTCAAGATCATCCTGATCGTGCTCGTCATCTTCGCCGGCTGGAGCTACGTCGATACGCGCCTGTGGCATCCGTTCATTCCCGAGAACACCGGCGCGCACGAGTTCGGCTGGTCGGGCGTGTTGCGCGGCGCCTCGATGGTGTTCTTCGCCTACATCGGCTTCGAGGCGACCAGCGTGGCCGCGCAGGAATCGCTCAATCCCAAGCGCGACCTGCCGATCGGCATGCTCGCCTCGCTCGCGATCTGCACGGTGCTCTACATCGCGATGGCGGCCGTGCTCACCGGCCTGCTGCCCTACACCCAGCTCGGCACGAGCGAGCCCGTGGTCACCGCGGTCGCCGCGCACCCGCAGCTGGCGTGGCTGCGCTGGATCGTCGAAATCGGCGCGCTGATCGGACTGTCGAGCGTGATCCTGTGCATGTGCATCGGCCAGCCGCGCATTTTCATGATCATGGCAAAGGACGGACTGCTGCCGCCGGTGTTCACGCGCATCCATCCGCAGTACCGTACCCCGCATATCAACACGCTGATCACCGGCGCCGGGATCGCCCTGCTCGCCGGCGTGTTCCCGCTCGACATCCTGGGCGACCTCACCTCGATCGGCACGCTGATCAGCTTCGCCGCGGTCTGCGCCGGCGTTTGGATCCTGCGCGTGGCACACCCGGAAATTCCGCGCCCGTTCCGCATCCGCTACGCCCCGCTGGTCTGCTTTCTCGGCATCGCTTCCTGCTTCGCCCTGCTCTCCACGTTCAGCGGCTACAACTGGTGGCTGACCTTCATCTGGACGTTCGCCGGATTCGGGCTGTATTTCGCCTACGGCTACCGCAAGAGCAAGCTGCATCGTGAAGACAGCGGAGCGGCTGCCACGGCATCGACCTGACGCCCGGGAATCGACGTGCCGTTTTTCGTCCGGTTGCCGCAGCTGCCGAGGCATATCTGGTGGCTGCTCGCCCTGTATTGCTGTGCGAGCTTCGTTCACTTCGCGCACAACGCGGAATACCTCGCGTTCTACCCCAACATGCCGCACTGGATCACGCGCGAAAACGTCTACTGGGCGTGGCTGGCGATCACCGTTCCCGGAATCGCGGCGCTGGCTGCGGCGGCATCGGGATGGTGCACGATCGCGGCGCTGCTGCTCATCGTCTACGCAAGCTTCGGCCTGGACGGATTGGGGCACTACGCGCTGGCGCTGTGCTCCGAGCATACGCTGGCAATGAATTTCAGCATCTGGTTTGAAGTGCTTGCCGGAGCGATCCTGGCCATCTGCGCGGCGAATCATTTGCGCAAAATGGCAAGCGCTCACGGTTGACGCAACGCGTACTCGGGCGGCTCGGCACGCGAGCCTAGTTGTCCAGCCTGCCCTGCGCCTCGTCGAGTTGCGCCCGCTCGACCTGGCTTTCGGCAAGCGCCTTGCTTGTACGCGCACCCAGTTCACGCAGCTTCTCGACCTGACCGATCAGATTGCCGCGCCCGGTTTCGAGCTTGCTCGAAGCCGCCGCGAGCGCATCGTTGGCGGCATTGAGTTGTGCCCTGGCCTTGTTGAGATCGTCGATGAAGCCGACGAACTTGTCGTAGAGCTTGCCCGCGCGGTCGGCGATCTCGACCACGTTGCGGTTGCGGTCGTCGTTGCGCCACAGGCTGGCCACGGTTTGCAGCGTCGCGAGCAGGGTCGAAGTGGTGACGATGACGACCTGCTTCTCGAGCGCAAATTCCTGCAGGCCGTCATCGCGGTGCACGGCTTCGATGTAGGCCGCTTCGACCGGCACGAACATCAGCACGAATTCGAGCGAATGGACGCCGGGCAGGTCGCTGTAGCGCTTGTCGGCGAGTTCCTTGACGTGGCCACGCAGCGAGGCGAGATGGGCGCTGAGCTGCGCGCCGCGCTCGGCATCGTCGGCCGCAGCGCAATAGCGCTCGTAGGCAGTCAGCGACACCTTCGCGTCGACCACGATGTCGCGCCCTTCAGGCAGGCGCACGATGACATCGGGGCGTGCGCGTGCGCCGGCCTCGTTCTGGAACGTCGCCTGGGTTTCGTACTGCCGCCCTTTCTGCAGACCCGACGCTTCGAGCAGGCGTTCGAGCACGAGCTCCCCCCAGGCGCCCTGCGTCTTGCTCTCGCGCGTGAGCGCGCGGGTGAGGTTGCGCGCGTCCTCGTCGATGCGCTGGTTGAGGTTCTTCAGCGCATCGATCTCGGCCTTGAGCAGCTGGCGCTCGCGGCTTTCCTTGTCGTAGACCTCACCGACCTGCTTCTTGAATCCGTCGATCTGCTCGCGCAGCGGCATGAGCAGGTTGCCGAGCTGACTCTGGTTCTGCTCGGTGAATTTCCTGCTCTTCTCCTCGAGCAGGTCGCCGGCCAGCGCCTTGAACTGGTCGCTCAAGTTCTCGCGCACGCGTTCGAGCAGGGCGATTTTTTCCGCGGCGGCCTGATGCTGCTCCTGCGCGCGCGTGGCGGTTTCGGTGATGCGCTGCTCGGCGCGCTGCGTCGCCTCGCGCCATTGCTGCGCTTCGGCGCGCGCGGCGGAAAGTTCCGTGTCGAGCTGGGTGAGGCGCTCCAGGCGCCCGGTGAGATTCGCGTGTTCGTTGCCGAGCACGAACACTGCCTTGCGTTGCTCGACCAATTCGGCGGTGACGCCGTCGCACTCGCCACGCAGGCGGCGCGCTTCATCCATGGCCACGTCACGCTCCGATGCCAGTTGCGCCACTTCGACATCGCGACTCGCCCGTCCTACGATCACGGCGCGCGCGCGGGTCAGCACCCAGGCGACCAGCGCACCGAGTGCGAATGCAGCCAGCGCGATCAAGGCCCACAAGCTGTAGTCGTTCGCCATCGTCGCCACGTCTCACCTGTCGTTCAACCCCGGGAACGGATTGTGACAGTGCCGCGTCTCAGTTGGCGAGATCGTGCAGCGAATCAGGCGTCTTCGATCAGCGAGGTCTTCCTGGTGTCGGGCACGAAAACGTAGACCAGCAGCGAGCAGGCAATGCAGGCCGTGACGTACCAGTAGAAACCCCTTTCGTGGCCGATTTGCTTGAACCAAAGCGCCACGGTTTCCGCACTACCACCGAAAATCGCCACGGCCAGCGCATACGGCAAGCCGACGCCGAGCGCGCGGATTTCGACCGGGAACAACTCGGCCTTCACCACCGCGTTTATCGCCGTATAGCCGCTGACCACGAGCAGCATCAGCATGATCAGGCTCGCGGCCGCGTACGGATCCCGCGTCGCCTCCAGTGTCGTCAGCACGGGCACGGTCAACAGCACACCGAACACGCCGAACGCGATCAGGATCGGACGCCGGCCGATGTAGTCGGAGAGCCCGCCGACCAGCGGCTGCAGCAGCATGTAGCCGAACAGCGTCGCCGCGTTGACCAGCGTCGCCGTTTCCTTGTCCAGGCCGACGCTGAGCACGAGGAACTTCGACATGTACGTGGTGTAGGTGTAGAACGCGAGCGTGCCCCCCATGGTCAGCCCGATCACGATCAACGCGGCCCGCCAGTGCTCGAACAGCAGGCCGAGCGAGCCCCCGTTGCGCCTGGTCCCGGCGTTGCCCCGGCTGCCGGTGAAGGCGTCGGTCTCGGCCATGTTCCGGCGCAGATAGAGAGCCACGATGGCGATGAGCGCACCGATCGCGAACGGAATGCGCCAGCCCCAGGCCTTGAGCTGTTCCTCGGCAAGCACCCAATGCTGCAGCACGATCAGCACCGCGAGCGCGGTCAGTTGTCCGGCGATCAGGGTGACATAGAGGAAGCTCGACCAGAAACCGCGGCGCTTGATCGTCGCCATTTCGGCCAGATATGTCGCAGAACTGCCGTACTCGCCGCCGAGGCTCAGGCCCTGCAGCAGGCGCGCGAGCACGAGCAGGATCGGCGCGGCAACACCGACGCTCGCGTACGTCGGACATACGGCGATCAACAGCGAGCCCGCGCACATGAGCACGATCGAGCGCATCAACGAGGCGCGGCGGCCGTGGCGGTCGGCGAAGCGGCCGAAGTACCAGCCACCGATCGGCCGCATCAAAAAACCGACGGCGAACACCGCCGCCGCGCTGAGCGCCTGCGCCACGGCATCGCCCTGCGGGAAGAACGCCTGGGCGAAGTACAACGAGAACGAGGTGTAGACATACCAGTCGTAGTATTCGACGAGGTTGCCGATCGAGCCGCCGACGATCGACTTGAGGCGCTGCAGCGCGGACAGCGAAGGTGCGGGAGCGGATGGAACTCCGACAGCGGCGATGCTCATCCAGCCTTTCTCCAAGACGAAAACGCAAACGCAATCTAGTCGCGGCGGTCATCCCGATCAATACGCGACTGCGCCGATATGCGCCTGCGCAGTTGGAAGTCGGCCCTGCGTCCGCAACCCCCTCAATGCATTGTGCCACTGCCGCCGCTGCCGAAATTCGGCGTGATCGCAACCGGAGCCCCGACGGACACTGTCGCCTCGACCGGTCGATACAGCAGCGACTGGTGCAGCCACAACGAAGCAAGATGCACGCGATGCTCGTGCGGCAACGCGAAGCCGAGCCAACCCAGTCCGGGGTGGCGCAACATGAACAACACGCCGTTCGGCAGCGGCGAGGTGTGCCACGCCGGATTCACCATCGCCTCGGCCTGCTGCGGAGGCTGCGACGGCTGCGCCGGCTCCAGGATCGCGCGCCTCGCGGCCGCGCGTGCAATCAGCTCGTCGAGCTCGGCCGCGGACAAACTGGAAATATCGATATTCATGGTGCCTCTTCGTCGGATTGCAATTCTGCACGCAAGCGTAACGCTTCACGCGATCCGCGGACATGTGTTTGCCGCGGTCATCCGCTATAGTTTCTGTCCAGCCCGGGCACAGCAACTCCACGGAGCAGCACTTTGAGCTACACCGCGCAACAATTCACCGAACGTGCCGCCGCGATCGCCGCGGCCGGGCGCAAGCTCGGCGCACTCGGCCTGACCCCGGCGACGAGCAGCAACTTCTCGATGCGTCTTGACGCCGATCATCTTGCGATCACGATCTCGGGCCGCGACAAGGGCGCACTCGGCGCCGAGGACATCATGGTCGTCGACGGCACGGGCAAAGCCGTCGGCACCAACGCACGCCCCTCGGCCGAAACCCTGTTGCACACGCAGATCTATGCGCGTTTTCCCGAGGCGAACGCGGTGCTGCACACGCACTCGCGCACGCAAACCGTTGCTTCGCGCCTGTATGCGAAGGCAGGCATGATCCGCTTCGAGGGTTACGAACTGCAGAAGGCGATCGCCGGTCACACCACCCACGAATCGCAGCTCGACCTGCCGGTGTTCGCCAACACCCAGCACATGCCCGAGCTCGTCGCCAGGGTGGACACTTGGATTGACGCCGGCAAACCGCTATATGGTTATCTGATCGACGGCCACGGCATCTACACCTGGGGCCGCGACATGGCCGAAACCGAGCGCCACATCGAGGCGTTCGAATTTCTGCTCGGCTGCGAGCTGGATCTGCGGAGGTTGAGACAATGAGCGAGCTGCGCATCTATTCCGAAACCGACGGCAGCAAACCGCTGGGAACGTACACGAAGCACGCCGAGATCGCGCGCGAGCTCGGCGCCGTCGGCGTGCGCTTCGAGCAGTGGGAAGCGGGAAAACCCATCGCGCCGGGAGCCAGCCAGGACGAGGTCATCGCTGCCTACCGCAGCGACATCGAGCGCCTGCAGCGCGAGGAAGGCTACCAGGCCGTCGACGTGATCAGCCTCACGCCCGACCATCCGGACCGCGCCGCGCTGCGTGCAAAGTTCCTCAACGAACACACGCATTCCGAAGACGAGGTGCGCTTTTTCGTCGCCGGCCGCGGCCAGTTCACCCTGCACATCGCCGACAAGGTCTACGAAGTCCTGTGCCTGCAGGGCGACCTGATCGGCGTGCCCGACGGCACGCGCCACTGGTTCGACATGAGCGAAGCGCCTTATTTCGTCGCGATCCGCCTGTTCACCAACAAGGATGGCTGGGTGGCGAATTTCACCGGCAGCGACATTGCCGGGAAATTTCCGCGTCTGCCCGCCACGCCGCTCGCCGCATGAGTTACATTCTGGAATCGCTCGCAGCGGGCGAAACCCTGGTCGCGCGCTTCCACCTGCACTGGACGGCGAAGGGTCGGCTGATCCTCGGCATCGTGCTGATCCCGCTCGTGATCGGCATCTTCATCTCGATTTACGAGTGGCTGCGCCTGCGCGGCATCGAGCTCGGCGTCACCACGCAACGCGTGGTGCACAAGACCGGCATCATCGGCCGTGAGACCGAGGAGGTGCGCCTCAGCGCTATCGAAACGGTCGATCTCGAACAGAGCACCTGGGGGCGCCTGCTCGGCTACGGCGACGTGCGCGTCACCGGCCGCGGCGAAAGCAGTGTGTTGTTCGACCGTGTCGCCGATCCGGTCGGGGTCAAACGCGCGATCGAGGCCGCCTATTCGGCGCATGTCGAACATGCGCAGGACCCGTCGAACCGATGATCCGGGCCATCGTCACCGACATCGAGGGCACGACGAGTTCGATCGACTTCGTCAAGGACGTGCTGTTTCCGTACGCGCGTGAAAAGCTGCCCGCGTTCGTGGAGACGCACGCGGACAAGCCCGAGGTACAGCATTGGCTGCACGAGACCGCGCGCGAAGCGGGGCTCGTCTCGGCGAGCCGGCAGGAAATCATCGACCTGCTGATCCGCTGGATCGACGAGGATCGCAAGGCGACGCCGCTCAAGGCGCTGCAGGGCCTGATCTGGGAAGACGGTTATGCGAGCGGCGAGTTCCGGGGCCACGTCTATCCCGAGGTGGCGGAAAACCTGCAAAAGTGGAAAAGGCAAGGAATCCACTTGTATATATACTCCTCGGGCTCGGTCGCGGCGCAGAAGCTGCTGTTCGGGCACAGCGAGGCCGGCGACCTGACCCCGCTGTTCTCGGGTTATTTCGACACCGAAGTCGGCGGCAAGCGCGAGGTCGATTCGTACCGGCGCATCGCCGCCGCGATCAAGACGCCCCCGGACCAGATCCTGTTCCTGTCCGATATCGTCCAGGAACTCGACGCCGCAGCAACCGCGGGACTGCAGACCGTCCAATTGCTGCGCGCACCCGCGGAGGCATCCGCGAGCCGGCACGAACAGGTCGCGGATTTCAACGAGATTTCAACAGGTTGATTCGATTTCTTCAGATCGGCTCGGGGTGCGGCCGTGGTCGCCGCAACCGCGGGCAGACATTCGCCTTCGCGAGCCACAAATTATCTGCTGCAGCGCAACGTGCGATTTGTTAAAATATCGCTATTGCACCGTTTTGCAGCCTCGCCCCGGCCTTGATCCTCACCACCACCCGCCTGCTTTTGGTCTGCGTCTTCGTCCTCGCCTTCAGCGCGGGCGCGAGCATCGGTGTGGCCGCGCTGGACACGCATCCAGCCGATGCGCCGACACCTCCGAAAGTCGCAACCGAAAGCGACGACCAGCCCATTGTCTGGCCGGCCAACGTCGGCTCGCCCGAGCAGGTACTGTATGCGCAGGCGCAACGCGTGCAGGATGCGATCGACAAGCTCGCGCCGCGTACTCCCGGCAAGAGCAATCTCTATCTGATCTCGTTCGCCGGCGACGGCGAGGAGAACGTGTTTCGCAACGAGGTCGAATACGTCGAGAAGCTTTTCACCGAACGCTTCGACGCCAAGGGTCATGTGCTCACCCTGATCAACAATCCGGGCACGCTGAATCGTCGCCCGATCGCCAGCGTGTCCAACCTCGAACTCGCGGTCGACGCGCTCGGCAAGAAACTCGATCCGGACGAAGACGTGCTCATGGTGTTCATCACCACGCACGGCTCGCGCGAGCACGAACTCTATGTCAGCCTCGATCCGCTGCCGCTGGACCAGATCGTGCCCGAGGACCTCGCCGACGTGTTCTCCGAATCGCCGATCAAGCACCGCGTGTTCGTGATCTCGGCCTGCTACTCCGGCGGCTTCATCGACGCGCTCAAGGGCGACAGCACGATGGTCATCACCGCGGCACGCGGCGACCGCGCTTCGTTCGGCTGCGGCACGAGTTCGGACATCACCGACTTCGGCCGTGCCTTCTTCGTCGACGCGCTCAACCGCACCACGTCGTTCACCGACGCGTTCGCCGACGCCAGGAAGGAGATCGATACGTGGGAGACGCGCGACGAGCAAACCCATTCGCTGCCGCAGATCTCGACCACACCGGCGATCGAAGCCGCGCTGAAAAAATGGCGCGACGGGTTCAAGCCCGGGCCGCCCGTGCCCTTCCGCGTGGCGGCACGCGAGCGCGTCGCCCCGCCCAGGCTGCGCACCGACAAACCCGCCCACGATCTGCGCTGATTCCGTCCGCTCCGCACGGCAGGGGCGGCGCGTCTATTTGCCGCCAGTCAGCACCTTCAAGTAGCGATAGTAGAACTCGGCCGAGTCGTCGAATGACTTAGTGCGCACGCGCTCGTCGCGGCCGTGCATGCGATCGTCGTCACGGTCGATCGCGGTGCCGTTGAACCCGTACGTCGGAATGCCCGCGGCCATCGTGTAAATGCTGTCCGACGCGCCCACGGCCATGTCGACCACGATCGGCACGCCTGGCCACATCCTGCCTGCGACCGTGTCAAGCGCGTCGAACACGTCCTTGCGCGGCGGGGGTGGCGGCAGCGCCTTGTGCTCGGATGCGACATCGACACGCCGATCGGTGGCCGGGTCGACGTAGCGCACGGTCAACTTCGGGGCGGCGAGGATCTTGATCAGATCCCGGCGCACCTCCTCCGACGAATGACCGGGCAGGATACGGCAGTTGACGATCGCGCTCGCACGCTGCGGCAGCGCGTTGTTGGCGTGGCCGCCATCGAGACGCGTGGCGACGCAGGTCGTGTGCAGCGCGGAGTTGTAACGTGCGTCGGTGCTCAGGCGCGCAACCGCCCCGGCATCGGGCGGCGTCGCGAGCACGCCTTTGATGTCCCTGGCGCGCGCGCCGTCCTCGATTTTCTGCATGTGCTCGAGCCAGGCGCGCGTGACCGCATTGAGCTCGAACGGGAACGACGCCTTGCCCAGCCGCACGAGGGCTTCCGACAACGCATAGATCGGGTTTCCGGGTCGCGGCAGCGAGCTGTGTCCGCCGGCATCGGTGATTTCGAGCTCGTAGTCCGCGTACAGTTTCTCGGTCGCATCGACGTTGAGCGCGACCGGCTTGCCGGCGTCCGCATCGAGGCCGCCGGAATCCGGGTTCAGCGCGAACTCCGCATCGAGCAGATCGCGATGGTTCTTGAGCAACCAGTCGACGCCGTTGTCGGTTCCTCCCTCCTCGTCCGCGGTCAGCGCGAGAATGATGTCGCGGTCGGGCACGAAGCCTTCCTTCTTCATGCGCAGCAGCGCGGCGACGGCAACCGCATCGGAGTTCTTCATGTCCTGCGTGCCGCGGCCGTAGAAATAACCGTCCTTCTCGACGAACTTGAACGGGTCCAGCGTCCAGTCTTCGCGCCTGGCTTCAACCACGTCGAGATGGCCGATGATCAGCACCGGCTTGTGCTTGCCGCTGCCGCGCAGGCGCGCGACGAGATTGCCGCGCTTCGGATTCGCGCCGACCAGCACCTGCGCATCGTTCGGCGCGAAACCCGCGTCGAGGAAGCGCTTCTGCATCGCCCTGGCGGCATCGGTCGTGCTGCCAACCGAATCGGTCGTGTTGATCTCGATCAACTGCTTGAAGATCTCGCGCGCGAGCGGGTCGGGTGGCGCAGCGGCCTGGGCAACATTGATCGCGAACGCGATGGACAGGGCAAGCAGGGACTGGGACATGGCGGCTTTCACGGCGTTGGGAAGCCCGCATCATGCCATAGCCACGCAACCCGAAAGCAACGCTATTTGTGTCGCGCCCGCAGTTCCCCAACCACGTCGGCTAGATCGATGCCGCGCGCACGCAACAGCACGAGCAGGTGAAAGATCAGATCGGCCGCCTCGCCGCGCAACGCCGCCTCGTCCTGCGCCACGGCCGCCAGCGCGGTCTCGACACCCTCCTCGCCGACCTTCTGCGCGATGCGGCGGATGCCGCCCTCGAACAGCCTGGTCGTGTAGCTGCCGGCGGGCCGTTCGCGCTCGCGTCGCGCGACCAGCGCGTCGAGCTCGGCAAGAAACGCCAGCGGCGGTTCCGAACCGTCACCGAAGCAGCTTGGCGTGCCCTTGTGGCAGGTCGGGCCGATCGGCTCGGCCTGCACCAGGATGGTGTCATTGTCGCAGTCGGCGCGCAGCGACTTGCACAACAGGAAATGCCCTGAGGACTCGCCCTTGGTCCACAGGCGCTGCTTGCTGCGGCTATAGAACGTGACATTGCCGCTATCCCGGGTCCGCGCCAGCGCCTCTGCGTTCATGTAGCCGAGCATAAGCACCGCGCCGCTGCGCCAATGCTGCACGACGACGGGCAACAAGCCCTCGCCTTTGGCCCAGTCCAGCCGGGTGAAATCCAGATCAATCATGGTCGCACCGGAATGTTTTCACCGCGCAGGAAAGTCTTCAATACGGGGATCGCGATCGCGCCCGAGTGGAACACGCTCGCGGCCAGCGCGCCGTCCACATCGGCGATGCGAAACACTTCGTGGAAATGTTCGACTGCGCCAGCGCCACCCGAGGCGATCATCGGCACCTTGCACAGCGCGCGCGCGGCGCACAATTGTTCGAGGTCGTAACCGGCGCGCACGCCGTCGGAGCCCATGCAATTGAGCACGATTTCACCGGCGCCGCGGGCCTGAACTTCTTCGATCCACGCCAACGTGCGGCGCGCGAGCGCGCGGGTTCGGGTCGGGTCCCCGCTGTACTGGCGCACGCGCCATTCGCCATCGTCGTCGCGCAGCGAGTCGACCCCGACAACGACGCATTGCACGCCGAACGCCCCGGCAAGCTCGTCGATCAAGCCCGGCCGTTCGAGCGCGGGTGAGTTGACCGAAACCTTGTCAGCGCCCGCGTGCAACACCGCGCGCGCGTCCTCGACGCTGCGGATGCCGCCGGCGACGCAGAATGGAATGTCGATCACGCGTGCCACGCGCGCGACCCAGTCGCGGTCGACCGAGCGCTGCTCGGGGCTTGCGGTGATGTCGTAGAACACGAGTTCGTCCGCGCCTTCGTCGCGATAGCGCTGTGCCAGGTCGACGATGTCGCCCATCTCGACGTGATCGCGGAAACGCACGCCCTTGACGACTTTGCCGTCCTTGACGTCGAGGCACGGGATGATGCGCCGGGTCAGCATGCGAATGCCTCGGCCAGGGTGAATTTGCCTTCGAGCAGGCTGCGCCCGAGCACGACGCCGGCGACACCCTGCGCGCGCAACGCCTGCACGTCGGCGAGGTCTCGCACGCCGCCGGAAGCGATCAGCGACAGTTGCGGCGCGATGCGCTGCACCTGCGCGTACAAGTCGAGATTCGGCCCGGACAACATGCCGTCGCGGCTGATGTCCGTGCACAGCAGGTGCTTCGCGCCGGCGACGGCGTAGCGCGGCGCGAGTTGGTCCAGGGTGGCGCCCTCGCTTTGCGTCCAGCCGGCACTCGGCAGGCGCCAGATGCCATCCTCGCAACGCGTATCGAGCGCGATACAGAGGCGATCCTCGCCGTGGCGCGCGATCCACTTCTCCACGAGCGCCGGCGCGCGCACGGCGACGCTGCCGACGACGACGCGCGCCACGCCCGCATCGAGCAATCGCTGCACGTCGTCCTCCTCGCGCACGCCGCCGCCGGCCTGCACGGCAAGGCGCTCGCTCGCCGCAATTTTCTCGATCACGCGCAAGTTCTCGAACGCGCCCGAGCGGGCGCCATCGAGATCGACCAGATGCAGCCAGGTCGCCCCCGCGTCGGCATAGTCGGCGGCAAGCGTGCAGGCGTCGAATCCGTAGCGCGTTTCCTGCGCGTAGTCGCCCTGCTTGAGACGCACCACCCGACCAGCGCGCAAATCGATGGCGGGAATGATCAGCATCGTTGTGCCTGTCCTTGATCGCGAGGATCGCGAAGCGGCCATCCTCTGTCGCAACTTTCACGCAAAGCCGTCATTGTACGGGCACTCGCAAGCCGATGAAGTTTTGCAGCAGCCGCGCACCAACCGCGGCCGAACGCTCGGGATGGAACTGCGCGCCGAAGAAATTTCGGTGCTGCACGACCGCCGAGAACGTGCTGCCGTAGTCGCAGCTTGCCAACGTCCAGCCACCTGTCGGCGCGGCATAACTGTGCACGAAGTACGCGAACGCGCTGGTGTCGATGCCGGCAAGCAACGGCGATGGGCGATCGATGCGCAGCGAGTTCCAGCCCATGTGCGGCACGCGCAGTCCGTCGCCGGGCACAAACCGCCGCAGGCTGGCCGGAATGAGGCCCAGGCACGGCGTATCGCCCTCCTCGGAATGTTCGAACAGCAACTGCATGCCGAGGCAGACACCGAGCACGGGCTGGGTCAAGCTGCGCACGACCTCGACCAGGCCCGTGTCGTGCAGGCGCGCCATGCCGGGCGCCGCCGCGCCGACGCCGGGCAGGATCACATGCGTCGCCGCGCGGATCTCGTCGGCGTCGCTCGACAGCGGTGCGTCGACGCCGAGCCGCTGCAGGGCATAGCGCACCGAGCCGATATTGGTGCCACCGGCATCGATCAACACGACGTTCTCCATCACAGCGCCCCTTTCGTGCTCGGCAACTCCGAGCCCTCGCGCCGCAATGCGGCGCGCAGCGCACGCGCGACCGACTTGAAGCAGGCCTCGATCATGTGGTGCGCGTTGTCGCCACGCACAGCCAGGTGCAGGTTGGCGCCGAGCGTATCGCACAGCGAACGGAAGAAGTGCGGCACGAGTTCGGTGGGAATGTCGCCGACGCGATCGCGCGGAAAGCCGCCGTCGAACACGAAATAGGCGCGCCCGGAAAGATCGAGTGCCGCGCGCGCGATCGTTTCGTCCATCGGCAGGACGATGTCGACGGCGGCCGCGCCACTCTTCGCTTCCGCCGCCGCGCCGTAGCGGCCGATGCCGCGCTTGTCGCCGAGCGCCTGACGCAGCGCCGTGCCGAGCGCCAGCGCGCAGTCCTCGATTGTGTGGTGCTCGTCGATGTGGGTGTCGCCGTCGCAACGCAGATCCAGCGCGAAGCCGCCGTGCTTGCCAATCTGCTCGAGCATGTGGTCGAAGAAGCCCAGACCCGTATGCACCCTGGGTTCGGCCACACGATCGAGGTCGACGGTTACCGCGATGCGTGTCTCGCGCGTGTCGCGCCGGACCGAGGCGCGCCGCGGCGCGTCGCACAACTCATGCGCGATCGCGCTCCAGTTCCACTCGCCGGTGTCGAGGCGAAAGCTGCGGATGCCGAGGTTCGCCGCGAACTGCGCATCGGTTTCGCGGTCGCCGACCATGGCCGATTGCGCACGGCTCCAACCGTCGTCGGCGAGATGGTGGCGCACGAGTCCCGTGCCGGGCTTGCGCGTGCCACGGCCTTCGTGGGCGAAGCTTGGATCGATCAGCACCTCGCGGAAGCGAATGCCCTGCGAGGCGAAGATGCGCATCATCAGTTCGTGCGGCCCGTCGAACGTGTGCCGCGGAAAGCTGTCGGTACCGAGTCCGTCCTGATTGGTGATCATGACCAGTTCGTAGCCCGCCGCAACGATGCGCGCGAGCGCGGGAATCACGCCCTCGACCAGCGCGAGCTTCTCGTAGGCGTCGATCTGGAAGTCGGCCGGCTCGACGATCAGCGTGCCGTCGCGGTCGACGAAAAGAATCTTGCGCTGGCTCATGCCGCCGACTCCCGCAGACCGAGTGCGCCGAGCAGGCTCGCGTTCTCCTGCGGCGTGCCGATCGTGATGCGCAGGCAATCGGCCAGCCCCGGATAGCGGCTGACGTCGCGCACGATGATGCCGAGGGCGAGCAAGGTTCGATAGGCCTTCGGCGCGTCAGCGAAGCGCACGCAGAGGAAGTTCGCCGAGGACGGATACACCGCGAGCACACCCGCCGCCGACGGCAGCGCACGCGCAAGGCGTTCGCGTTCGCCCAGCAGGGTCGCAATGCGCTCGCGCGCTCGCGCGACACCCTGCGCCGACAGCGCCGCGAGGGCGGCATCGGCGCACGGTGCGGGAATCGGATACGGCGCCTGGATACGGCGCAACAGCGCGACGATCTGCGCATGCGCGAGCAGCGTGCCGACACGCGCACCGGCCAGCGCATAGGCCTTCGACAGCGTACGCAGCACAGCGAGGTTTTCGTGGCGACCGAGCAATGTCGCAGCGCTGGCCGCATCACCGGCAAATTCGAGATACGCCTCATCGACGACGACCAGCGCGCGGTCGCGCAGGGCCAGTGCGAGCTTTTCCACCACCCCCGGCGGCACCAGCGCCCCGGTCGGATTGTTCGGCGTGCAGACAAAGACGAGCTTGGTCGAGTCGGAGATCTTCGCGAGCATGGCATCGGCATCGACGGCGAAATCCGCGCCCAGCGGCGCCTCGATCACCGCCGCTCCCTGGGTACGCGCGGCGACGGCGTACATGCCGAAGGTCGGCGGCGAGATCGCGATCGTGTCGCGGCCTTCGCGGCAGAACGCACGCACGAGCAGATCGATCGCCTCGTCGCTGCCACGTCCGACCAGCACCTGCTCGGCGGCGATACCGTACAACTCAGCCAAGCGGTTGCGCAACGCGGGCGGCTGCGGATCGGGATAGCGATTGAGGCCGGGCCCGGCGTCGCCGGCCGGTGCCCAGGGCGATTCGTTCGCATTGAGCATGATCGTCGCCTGCCCCGCCTCCATGCGTGCCGACGAATACGGCTGCATCGCGAGGATTTCAGGCCGCGCGCGTTCGAGCAGTTTCAGTGGTGTCGACGCACTCATCGCTTCGATTCCAGATCGGCCAGGCGAAGTGTCACGGCTCGCTCATGCGCGTTCAAACGTTCCGCCCGGGCCAGCGTCGCCGCGCAGGCGCCGATCGCACGCAGCCCATCGGCGGACAATTCCTGTACCGTGATCTGCTTGACGAAGCTCGCAACCGACACGCCGCTCCAGGCGCGCGCATAGCCGTAGGTGGGCAACACATGATTGGTGCCGCTGCAGTAGTCGCCGACCGCCTCGGGCGACCACGAACCGAGAAAAACCGATCCCGCGTTCTCCAGCTGAGGCAGCAGCGCGCGCGGATCGCGCACGTTGAGGATCAAGTGCTCGGGCGCATACTCGTTGCTGATCGCGACCGCTTCGGCCAGCGAGGCCACCCGGACCAGGCGACTCTTCGCCAGAGCGGCGCGCGCGATGTCGGCGCGCGGCAACAACGCGAGCTGGCGCGCGAGTGCTGCACGCGTCGCATCGAGCAGCGCGCGGTCGTCGGCCAGCAGCAACACCTGCGACTCCGGCCCATGCTCGGCCTGCGAAAGCAGATCGGCGGCGACGAATTCCGGATTCGCCGCTGCGTCGGCGATCACGAGCACCTCGGACGGCCCGGCCGGCATGTCGATGGCCGGGCCACCCAGCAACGCCGACGCCTGACGCTTGGCCTCGGTGACATACGAATTGCCCGGCCCGAACAACTTGTCGCAAGCGGGAACCGACGCGGTGCCGAACGCCATCGCAGCGATCGCCTGCGCGCCGCCGAGCTTGAATACATGACGGATGCCGCACAGCGCCGCGACGTACAGCACCGCCGCGTCGGCACGCCCGTCCTTGCCCGCCGGGGTGCACATCACGACCTGCGGATTCTTCGCGATCTGCGCCGGCACGCCCAGCATCAGCGCGGTCGATGGCAGCGGCGCACTGCCTGCGGGCACGTACAGGCCCACGCGTGCGATCGGCCGTGTCACGCGCTCGCAGACCACGCCCGGCGCAGTCTCGACCCTCACCACTTGCGGCGCGGCGGCACGATGGAACGTTTCGATGCGTCCTTTCGCGTCGGCGATCGCCCGTTTCAGCGCCACATCGAGACCGGCTTCGGCTTCGGCGAATTCGGCCTCGCCCACTGCGAACGTCGCAAGCTCGCAGCCGTCGTAGCGGCGGGTCAACGCGCGCAGACTGGCGTCGCCGTCGGCGCGTACCTGGTCGAGGATGCGCGCCACAGCGGCCGCCAACTCCGTACTGCGCTCCTGCACGGGGCGGCGCAACGCGGCACGACGCGCGTCGGCATCGAGCGCGGCCCATTCGACGCACGCCAGTTCCAGGGTTTCCTGCTGCGCGTTCATGCCAGAATCTTCTCCACCGGCAATACCAGCAACTGGCTCGCACCGGCGCGTTTCATGTCTTCGAGGTGGGTCCACGTCACTGCGCCATAGCACACGGCCTGCAAGGCGACCTGATCCGGGCTGCCTTCGATCGGCAGCAGGGTCGGCGTCTGCGCATTCGGCAGAATGGCGCGGATCGCCTCGACTGCAGAGCGCGCCGCGTGCAGCATCACGAGTTTGGATTCGCGCACCTGGATCACGCCGTCGATGCGGCGCAGCAGCAGTTCGCGCAGTTCGCCACGCTCGTCGAGCGGCAGTTCTTCGGGGCCGGCGATGACCGCCTCGCTGTCGAGCAGCACGACCGCTTCCTTGAGCTGGTTCGCCGCGAGCGTCGCGCCGCTGGACACGAGGTCGCAGATCAGGTCCGCGGTGCCGAGGCGTGGCGCGATCTCGACCGAGCCGGCGAGGAACACGACCTTGGCCTCGACCCCGTTGCGCGCAAGCCAATCGCCGAGCAGCGCCGGATACGACGTGGCGATGCGCTGGCCCTGCAACTGCCGCGGACTCTCGTACTCCATCTCCTGCGGCACCGCGATCGACAGGCGGCAGCGGCTGGTGTTGAGCGGGCGCAGCTCCACGCCGGGCGCGGCGTCGCCGTTCGCGCGCGAAGTCAGCGCCTGCTCGGCGAGCACGTTGCGGCCGACGATGCCGAGGTCGCACACGCCCTGCGCGATCAAACCGGGGATGTCGTCGTCACGCACCAGCAGCAGGTCGATCGGCATGCTCTCGCCGAAACAGAACAGCTTGTCTCTACTCTGGCGGAACTTCAGGCCGCAACGCGCGAGCAGATCCTGCGACACGTCGGCCATGCGCCCGGATTTCTGGATCGCGATGCGCAAGCGATCACGGTTCTTTGCATTCGTCATCTTCTGCTATCTCGGCAAAAAGAAAGGCGGGCTTCCTGCCCGCCCGTCCCGATCAAACGGTTTTCCTGGCGGGCGTCTTCGCGGGTCGACCGCGCTTGCGCAACGAAGGCACCGCATGGTGCTCGATCGCGGCGCGATATCCGCCGTTGCCCTCGGCGAGGAAGCGCGCCACGCGCCCGACCGTGGTCACGCTGACCCCGGTGCGTTCGTGGATCTCGCGATAAGCCATGCCGTCGAGCAGATACGGCACCACGCGCCAACGATCGATCAGCGCCTCGAGCTCTGCCGGCGTGCACAGATCGCGCAGGAACGAGCGCATCTCGCCGATGCCGCGCATGGCCAGCAGCGCCCGGCACAGGTTGTCTTCGGCTGACTCCTTGGTGGTTTCGGGATCGATCTGCTTGCGTTTCATGGGTGCAGGCTAGCAGATCGGAAAGCGCAAATCAATGTAATAGTGCACTAATACATGAAATCAGAAAAATGCAGCCGCTGCTCTCGAATTGCCGTCCATGGGTTGCGGCCCCGCAACGCCGCGCTTGACCGCAGCGCCGATTTGCCGAAGATTGCAGCAACTGGCGCAGCGGCCATATCACGACGTAGCCATGGAACCCGAACTCGTCACCACGGCAGAGATTGAGCCCGTTCTCGCGGAACTCCGATCGCGCGAACCGGTCTTCCATCACCCCGAATTCGGCATGACCCGCGCCGATTTCGAGCGCATGACCGATGCGGCGTTCTGGGAAATCGGCGCCTCGGGCCGGCGCTATTCGCGCGAGTACGTTCTCGATGTGCTCGAGGAGCGCGGACACAATCCAGGCGACGACGAATGGGATGTACGCGACTTCCATTGCGCCGAGATTGCAGCGGACAACTATCTCGTCACTTACACATTGCGGCAGGAGCAACGCATCACGCGCCGTGCGTCGATCTGGCGCCGAACGGAGGAGGGATGGAAGATCGTCTTCCATCAGGGCACGGTCGTCGCCGAGGGCTGAACCATCCCGGATTCGGCATTTCGGCGCAAGCTGAAGTGACGAACGAAAGCGGCGAAGCCGTGGATCAGCGCATCAGCCCTCCGGGAGGCATTCCACCGCCGCCCATGCCCTTCATCGCCGCACCCATCTGCCGCATCAGGCCTTTCATCCCGCCCGCGCCCATCTTCGACATCATTTTTTCCATCTGCATGTACTGCTTGAGCAGGCGGTTGACGTCGGCCGGCTGGGTACCCGAGCCCTTCGCCACGCGCGCCCGCCGTGAACCATTCAACAGGTCGGGGTGACGGCGCTCCTTCTTCGTCATCGAGTTGACGATGGCGATCATGCGGTGGACTTCCTTGTCGTTGACCTTCGACTTCACCGCATCGGGCAGGTTGCCGACACCGGGCAGCTTGTCCATCAGCGAGGCCAAGCCGCCCATCGACACCATCTGCTGCAACTGGTCGCGCATGTCGTTCATGTCGAAGCGCTTGCCCTTCATCACTTTCTCGGCAAGCTTCTGCGCCTTTTCCTTGTCGACGTTCTGCTCGACCTGTTCGACCAGTGAGAGCACGTCACCCATGCCGAGGATGCGCTGGGCGATGCGGTCCGGATGAAACGCATCGAGGCCATCGGGTTTTTCCGACACGCCGATGAACTTGATCGGGCGCCCGGTGATGTAGCGCACGCTCAACGCCGCGCCGCCGCGCGCATCGCCGTCGGTCTTGGTCAGCACGACGCCGGTCAGCGGCAGCGCTTCGGCGAAGGCCTTGGCCGTGTTCGCCGCGTCCTGGCCGGTCATCGCATCGACCACGAACAGGGTCTCGATCGGATTCAGCGCCGCGTGCAGGCGCTTGATCTCGTCCATCATCTGCGCATCGATCGCGAGACGACCCGCGGTGTCGACCAGCAGCACGTCGGCGAAATTCTTCTTCGCTGCATCGAGCGCGCCCCGCGCGATCGCGACCGGATCCTCATCGCCCGTGCTCGGATGGAACAGCACGCCGACCTGTTCGGCCAGCGTGCGCAACTGCTCGATCGCCGCCGGGCGATACACGTCGGCGCTGACGACCATGACCTTTTTCTTCCTGCGGTCCTTGAGGAACCTGGCGAGCTTGGCCACCGTCGTCGTCTTGCCGGCGCCCTGCAAGCCGGCCATCAGCACGATCGCCGGCGGCGCGGCGGCAAGGTTCAGGTCGGTGTTGACCGAACCCATCACCGCGGTCAGCTCGTCGCGCACGACCTTGACCAGCGTCTGTCCCGGCGACAGGCTCTTCAACACCTCCTGCCCGACCGCGCGCACCTGGATGCGCTGGATCAGCGCCTGCACCACGGGCAGCGCCACGTCCGCTTCGAGCAGCGCGATGCGCACCTCGCGCAGTGCCTCGCGGATGTTCGCGTCGGTCAGCCGCGCGCGACCGCGCAGGCGCTCGATCGTGGTGGAAAGGCGTTGGCTCAGGGATTCGAACATGGGTCTTGCCGGGATGGAAGCGAGCCGCGGATTATACTGGCTGATCGCCCCGACCGCTCCCGTGGCGCTATCGATCACGCCCGGCCGATGGACAGTCCGCGACCGGGCTGCCGGGCGCGTGGCACGGCCAACGCGATATGCGACACTTGGCGGATGTTCATCACGATCTCCTCCCTGCTCGCCACCGCGCTGTACCTCATCGCCGCGGCGATTCTCTCCCTGCCCCTGCTGCACCGCCAGGCTCAGCCGCGCGCGGTCGGGCTGGGTTTCGGCGCATTTGCGGTCGTGCTGCATTTCGCCGCCCTGCTCGGCGCACATCGCGGCGGCGTGGATCTGCACTTCTTCGCCGCATTGTCCCTGGTCGCGGCCTGCATCGCCGCGCTGTGCCTCATCGTCAACCTGAGCCGGCCGGTAGCGACGCTGGGCGTGATCGTGTTCCCGCTCGCATCCTTGCTGCTCGGGGTCGATGCGTTTCTGGCCCCGTCGACGCAACCGATGACGATGGAGTGGCAGATCAAACTGCATGTGATCTTCGCCCTGCTCGGCTACAGCGTGCTCAGCATCGCTGCCGTGCTCGCGATCCTGCTCGCGCTGCAGGAGCGCGCGCTGCACGCGCGCCGCTTCGACGGCCTCGTGCGCACGCTGCCGCCGCTGACCCTGACCGAAGCGCTGATGTTCCGCCTGATCGGCGCCGGTTTCGTGCTGCTTACGCTGACCCTGGTCAGCGGCATCCTGTTCGTCACCAACCTGTTCGACCAGCATCTCGCGCACAAGACGATTCTTTCGATCGCCGCGTGGCTCGTGTTCGGCGCCCTGCTGTTCGGGCGCTGGCGCCATGGCTGGCGCGGCCGCCGCGCAGTCAACCTGACGCTGATCGGCATGCTGTTGCTGCTGCTCGCGTTCTTCGGCAGCCGCTTCGTGCTGGAAGTCGTTCTCAAGCGAGTGCAGTAGTACGATGGCGGGCATGCCCGCGCACCGCCACGCCATCGCGATCAAACGCGCCTACGCCGCGCCGGACGAGGACGACGGGTATCGCATCCTCGTCGATCGCCTCTGGCCGCGCGGACTGGGCAAGGACGCCGCGCATGTCGATCTTTGGCTCAAGGAGATCGCGCCGAGTCCGGCGCTGCGCGTCTGGTTCGGCCACGACCCGGCGCGTTTCGCCGAATTCAGGCGGCGCTATGACGCGGAACTGAAGTCGAACACCGCGGCAGTCGCGCAGATGGACCGGATCCTCGCGCAGACGCCCGTCACGCTCGTCTATGCCGCGAAAGACGAGACACACAACCACGCGATCGTGCTGAAGAATTTCCTCGAATCGCGCCGGTAATAACCCTGCGAGCGAAGCCCGCGCCGACGGAAGCAACGGTGCGGTGCTTGCGCGGGAATCCGTGCCGCAAGCACCGCCATGTCAGTAATCGGCTCCGGACGGCGTAACCCCCTGTGGAGGACGTCGATCGTCTTCGTGCACCGGCAACGGATCCCGTGCCGCGGGTTTCTCCGTCGTTCCAGGGCAGGCAGGCCACCCGCGGCGAAGGAAAACCTCTGTCGTGGAACGGGACGCCGGTCAACCAAGCTTGGTACCTCAACCATCAGGAGCAAGATCATGCAATCGAATTCGACCAATTGTTTGACGCTCTCGGCCTTGACCTTGGCCGTTTCCATGGCTTGCGCACCGGCGCAAGGTGCGCAAACCGCCGCGCCTTCCGGCCCGGCCACCCGTTCGCCCGGCACAAGCGCGCCGAAGTACGCCGCCGCGCTGGCGGCGGCGCAGCAAAAGCTGGCGCATGCCCAACGCGTCGTGCAGGGCTTCACGTCCCGGGCAGCCGCCGAAGGACTGACGGATGCCTGGCGCATCGACCTGCTCAATTCGCTGATGCAAAGTCCGGAGACGAGCTTCGACCAGGTGGCGGCGGCCGCGACGGCACGCGATGCGCTGGCCGCCGCCGGCGCGGCCAGCGCGGCCGGGCAGCAGAACCTGACCTCCGATCGGTCCGGAACCACCGCCGTCACCCCCGATTCGCTCGGAACCGATCACTACGACCTGACCTACATTCCGATCTACGCATCGTGCCGCCTGGTCGATACCCGCGCCAGCGGCGGCGGCGGTCCGATACTCGCCGCAACCTCGCGGAAATTCGGCGTGAACACCGCCGCGGCCCAAGGCGGCACCTGCAACGCGTACAGTGCCTATTTCGGCATCAACAGAAATCCGCCGGCCGCGCTCGCGATCAATGTCACCGTCGTCTCCATGGGTTACTCCGGCGTGGACGGCGCCTATCTGCAGGTCTATCCGGACGGCACCACTCCGGTGAGCAGCTGGATGAACTACAACCCGAACGAAATCGTTGCCAACGCCGGCATTCTGCCAATGACGACAACCAACCCCTACTTCGACGTGTTCGCCTCCACCGAAACGCAAGTCGTCGTCGACGTCGTCGGCGCGTTCGTGGCGCCGAATCCGACGCCGCTCGCATGCACGCAAGTCAACAACTCGGCGACCAACGGCAATGGCGCAGGCTTCACCATTACGTCGCCAAGCTGCCCATCCGGTTACACGGTTACGGGGGGATCGTGCTATTCATCGCCGGGCGGCTTGATGGGAGACACGCGGCTGGTTTCGAGCTACCAAAACGGCGGCGCCTGGACCTGCGAGTTCTATGGCAATACCGTGAACAACTATGCCGGGGCCACCGCGACCTGCTGCAAAGTACCCGGAGGCCCCGATACGCCGTAACCGAACTCCATCCGTTCAGTCCACTGCGGCGAGCGCTTCTGCGAGGCGCTCGACCGCGACGATCTCCATCTCGCCGATCTTCGCCTTCTTCGGCGCGTTCGCCTTCGGCACGATCGCCTTGAGGAATCCGTGCGTCGCCGCTTCGCGCAGGCGTTCCTCGCCGTTCGGCACGGGACGGATCTCGCCCGACAAGCCGACTTCGCCGAACGCAACGAGTTTCTCCGGCAGCGGCCGGTCGCGGAAACTCGACAGCACTGCGAGCAGCACCGGCAGGTCGGCCGCCGTTTCCTGCACGCGGATGCCGCCGACGACGTTGACGAAGACGTCCTGGTCGTAGACCGCGATGCCGCCGTGCCGGTGCAGCACGGCGAGCAGCATCGCGAGCCGGTTCTGTTCGAGGCCGAGCGCGACGCGACGCGGATTGCCGAGCGAGGATTGATCGACCAGCGCCTGCACCTCGACGAGCAGCGGCCGCGTACCTTCGCGCGTCACCATGACGGCGCTGCCCGGCGTCGGCGCACTGTGCGCCGAGAGGAAGATCGCCGACGGATTCGGCACCTCGCGCAGCCCCTTGTCGCCCATCGCGAACACGCCGAGATCGTTCACCGCGCCGAAGCGGTTCTTGAATGCGCGCAGCACGCGGAAACGCGAACCGGACTCGCCTTCGAAGTAAAGCACGGCGTCGACCATGTGTTCGAGCACGCGCGGGCCCGCGATGCCGCCCTCCTTGGTCACATGGCCGACGAGGAAGATGCTCGTGCCGGTCTCCTTGGCGTAGCGCACCAGGCGCGCGGCCGACTCGCGCACCTGGCTGACCGAGCCGGGCGCCGCGGTCAGCGTTTCGGTCCAGACCGTCTGGATCGAATCGATCACGAGCGCGCGCGGGGCATCCTTCTGCGCATGCTCGACGATGCGCTCGACGCAGGTTTCGGCGAGGCAGCGCAGCGGCTCCAGCGGCAGGCCGAGGCGCTGCGCACGCGCGGCGATCTGAGCGAGCGACTCCTCGCCCGACACGTACAGCGTGCGCAGGCGCGCGCCGAGCGCGCCGAGCGTCTGCAGCAGCAGCGTCGACTTGCCGATGCCCGGGTCGCCGCCGACGAGCACGACCGAGCCTTCGACGAGGCCGCCGCCGAGCACGCGGTCGAGTTCGCCGATGCCGACGCGCACGCGCGTCTCCGCTTCGGCGGCAACGTCGGTCAACGCGAGGATCTTCGCCGCATCGCCCGCGCCGGCGTAGCCCGCGCGCCGCACCGCGCCGCTCTTCGCCGCCGGCTCGACCACGAACTCG
>NZ_DBNHDN010000012.1:0-175032 GCF_057139185.1 Rudaea sp.
GACGACGAGCATCTTCAACGTGGCGACGCAGACGACGACGAGTCCGCCGCCGGGCTGCACGAGCAGCACGACGGTGTGCACGAGTCCGCCGACCACGTGTCCGGCGACGAATGCGACGTGCGCGCGCGTACCGACGGGGCCGAATCTGTTCGATCCGCCGTTCATCAGCAAGGCGGTAAAGGCGGTAGACCTGCAGACGCTGAACTGGACCGTGGTGGTCGACAACAACCGGAACGCTGTGGCGCAGTACACCGAAATACGCGACCCGTTGCCGGCGGGGCTTACCTTCGTCTCCGGCAGCGTGACCTGCCAGACGTTCGGGGCGTCGACCGTGTCGAGCTGCGCATTCGACCAGATCAACAACCGTGTCGTGGCCGATGCCTTGTTGGCCTCCGACCTCGGTGTGGCGAGTCCGGCGACGGCGCCCAACCGCCTGGTGATCGTGTTCACAGCGAAGTACACGACCACGCCGGCACCGGTGACCAACGTCGCGTTGGCTTGCTACGACTCGGCGAACAGTCCGGGAGCGACAAGCGCGTGTGCACAGTCGGTGTCGGGCACCGCGACCTATACGCCGCCGAGCCAGCCTGCGCAGCAGGTGCCGCTGGATGCGCGCTGGATGCTGGGGCTGATGGCCCTGCTGCTCGGCGCCGGAGCGGCGGGCGCGCTGCGCAAGCGCGCCGCGGTCCACGGCAGATAAGGTCCGCGGGACGATCAAGGCCCGGGTTCGACGAACCCGGGCTTTCTTTTTTTCTTGTGCGCGGTTCGCGACGACTATCGCCAAGCCAGGTGTGCCGGTAGCATGGCAACTTTCGTATTTTGCGAGGAAGCCCATGAAACTCCTGACCGCCGGCGTTGCCCTGCTCGCGGCGGCGAATGCCGCCGCATCGGTGCCGCATCCGTTCGGCATCCACGATCTGGTCATGCTCGATCGCGTCAGCGATCCGCAGATCTCGCCGGATGACAAGCGCGTTGCCTATCAGGTACGCGAAACCGACTATGCGAAGAACAAGGGGGTAAATGGCATCTGGACGATCGAACTCGGCAACCCGAAGGCTCAGGGCCAGCGCCTGACCGACGCTTCGGCCAACGCGACCACACCGCGCTGGTCGGCGGACGGCCGCGCGATCTACTATCAGGAACAGGGCCAGATCTGGCACCTGCCTGTCGATCACAAAGACGCCGCGGTGCAGGCGACCCGCCTCGCCCTCGACATCAACGCCTACAAGTTTTCACCGGATGGCAAGCAGGTGCTGTTGTCCATCGACATCTGGCCCGACTGCGGCAAGGAAAGTGATCCGATCGAGTGCACGAAGCAGCGCGCCGTCGACAGGGACAAGAGCAAGACCAGCGGGCGCATCTACGACAAGCTGTTCGTGCGCCACTGGGACACATGGGCCGACGGGCTGCGCTCGCAGCTTTTCGTGGCGACGGTCGATGCGAACGGGCAGATCGGCGCGCCGAAATTGCTGACGCGCGGCATCGACGGCGACATGCCTTCGAAACCGTTCGGCGGCGACGACGAGTTCGCGTTTTCCGCCGACGGCAAGACCGTGTACTTCAGCGTGCGCATCGCCGGCAACAGCGAGCCGTGGTCGACCAACTTCGACATCTACTCGGTACCGGCCGACGCCAGTGCCAAGCCGAAAAACCTGACTGCTGCGAATCCCGCCTGGGACACCGCGCCGGTACCGTCCGCCGACGGCAAGACGCTGTACTACCTGGCGATGAAGCGCGCCGGCTTCGAGGCGGATCGTTTCGGCGTGATGGCGATGGATCTGGCAAGCGGTGCGACGCGCGAGATCGATCCGCAATGGGATCGTTCCGCAGGCGGACTCAAGCTCTCGGCCGATGGCAGGACGCTGTTCGTGACCGCGGACGACAACGGCGAGCATCCTCTGTTCGGCATCGACATCGCAACCGGCAAGGCGACGAAGCTCGTGGGTGCGGGCGCGGTGCACGACTACAGCGTGCACGGCAACGACATCGTGTTCGCACGCACCACGTTGCAGACGCCGGCCGATTTGTTCCGCGTCGCCGCGAATGGCGGCAAGATTGCAGAGGTGACGAACCAGAACTCGGTCAAGATGGCCTTCGTCGAGACCGGTGCCTACGAGCCGTTCACGTTCAAGGGTGCCAACGGCGACAGCGTGCAGGGCTGGGTGGTCAAGCCGGTCGGTTTCGACAAGGGCAGGAAATATCCGGTCGCGTTCCTTATCCACGGCGGTCCGCAGAGCGCGTTCGGCAACGACTGGAGTTATCGCTGGAACCCGCAGACCTACGCGGGCCAGGGCTTCGCCGTGGTCATGGTCAACTTCCACGGCTCGACCGGCTACGGCCAGGCCTTCACCGATGCGATCTCGGGCGACTGGGGCGGCAAGCCGCTCGAGGACCTGCAGAAGGGTTGGGCGGCAGCGCTGGAAAAGTATGCTTTTCTCGACGGCAACCGTGCCTGCGCGCTCGGCGCGTCGTACGGTGGCTACATGGTCTACTGGATCGCCGGCAATTGGAACCAGCCGTGGAAGTGCCTGGTCGACCACGACGGCGTGTTCGACAACCGCATGATGGGCTACGCGACCGAGGAACTGTGGTTCTCCGAATGGGAGAACAAGGGCACGCCGTGGGACAAACCCGAGAACTACGAGAAGTTCAATCCGGTCAACCATGTGAAGGATTGGCGCGTGCCGATGCTCGTGATCCACAGCGAGAAGGATTTCCGCATTCCTGTGGAGCAAGGCCTGGCCGCGTTTACCGCGTTGCAGCGGCGCGGCATTCCCAGCGAACTGCTGAATTTTCCCGACGAAAACCACTGGGTGTTGAAACCACAGAACAGCGTGCTCTGGCACGACACCGTGAATGCCTGGCTGAAACGCTGGACTACGGCGGCGGCGAAGTAGATCTTCCCGCATTGCTTGCGCAGATCGACGCGGAGTTTGTCGGGTCCGGTTTTTGTCGAGAGCGACGGTTGGACACCGCCGCCGCGGCACGATTGCTCCGCTTCCGGGACAGTTTGTGCGCAGCCACCCCTAGATTCAGCACACCCCTTCCCGAGCCGCAAACCCGCCCTAGAATCCTCGTCGACCCTCGAGGAACTCGTCGTGCCGCGGCTCGAAAGATTCCCAGGCAACACAAGGATCATGTCCGTGGCGGCAATCGAAAAAATTTCCGAACAGAAAAGTTTTGGCGGAGTGCAGGGGTTCTACCGGCACGATTCGACCGCGTGCAACGGGTCGATGCGTTTCACCGTGTACCAGCCACCGCAGGTGAAGCACGGCAAGGTGCCGGCGTTGTTCTGGCTGTCCGGGCTGACCTGCACCGAGGAGAATTTCACGATCAAGGCCGGCGCGCAGCGCGTCGCCTCCGAGCTCGGATTGATCGTGATCGCACCTGATACGAGTCCGCGCAACACCGGCATCCCGGGCGAGACGGAGGACTGGCGGTTCGGCGCGGGGGCGGGTTACTACGTCGATGCCACGGTCCCGCCGTGGTCGAAGTTCTTCAACATGTACACGTATTGCAGTCGCGAATTGCCCGACCTGATCGCCGAACATTTTCCGATCGACACGCAAAGGGTCGGCATCTTCGGCCATTCGATGGGCGGCCACGGCGCACTGACGATCGCACTCAAGCACAGCGACCGTTTCCGCACGGTATCCGCGTTCGCACCGATCGTCGCGCCGATGCAGGTGAGCTGGGGCGAGAACGCGTTTCCGCGCCTGCTCGGCCCCGATCGTGAAACCTGGAAGCGGTACGACGCGACCGAACTGGTCCAGCAGAAGAAGTTTCCCGGCACGATCCTGATCGATCAGGGTGATGCGGACAGCTTCCTCAACGAGAACCTGCGCCCGGAGATCTTCGAGGCCGCCTGCAGGAAAGTCGGGCAGCCGTTGTCGCTGCGCATGCAGCCGGGCTATGACCACAGTTACTACTTCATCAGCACCTTTATCGAGGATCACCTGCGTCATCACGCGGCGGTGCTGCGGACATGAGTATTGCCCTCGCCTGGACAGGCGAGGGGCTGATTGCGGTGATTCGAAACCGCGCGTTTCGGCATCTTTCATCAAAACTTGTTGCGAGGAATGGAAATGAAAACCAAAGCAGCGGTCGCCTTCGAATCAGGCAAGCCTCTCCAGATCGTGGACGTCGATTTGCAGGGGCCGAAGCAGGGCGAGGTGCTCGTGCGCATCGTCGCCACGGGTGTCTGCCACACCGATGCGTTCACGCTGTCGGGTGCGGATCCCGAAGGTCTTTTCCCGGTCATCCTCGGCCACGAGGGCGGCGGTATCGTCGAGGAAGTCGGTCCGGGTGTGACCAGCGTCAAACCGGGCGATCACGTGATTCCACTGTACACGCCCGAATGCGGCGAATGCAAATTCTGCAAATCCGGGCGCACCAACCTGTGCCAGAAGATCCGGGTGACCCAGGGCAAAGGCCTGATGCCGGACGGCACCTCGCGCTTCTCCTACCAGGGCAAGCCGGTGCTGCACTACATGGGCACGAGCACGTTTTCCGAGTACACGGTGCTGCCGGAAATCTCGCTCGCGAAGATCAATCCGAAAGCGCCGCTCGACAAGGTCTGCCTGCTCGGCTGCGGCATCACCACGGGTGTCGGCGCGGTGCTCAACACGGCCAAGGTATGGCCGGGCGCTACGGTGGCCGTGTTCGGCCTCGGCGGCATCGGTCTCGCCGTCGTGCAGGGCGCGGTGATGGCCAAGGCCTCGCGCATCATCGCGGTCGATCTGAATCCGTTGAAATGGGAAATGGCGAAGGCGATGGGGGCAACCGACTTCGTCAATCCGAAGGACTACGACAAGCCGATCCAGCAGGTGCTCATCGATCTGACCGATGGCGGCGTCGACTTCTCATTCGAGTGCATCGGCAATGTCAACGTGATGCGCTCGGCCTTGGAGTGCTGCCACAAGGGTTGGGGCGAGTCGATCATCATCGGCGTCGCCGGCGCAGGGCAGGAAATTTCCACGCGTCCGTTCCAGCTCGTCACCGGCCGCGTCTGGCGCGGCTCGGCGTTCGGCGGGGTGAAGGGCCGTTCGCAGCTGCCGGGCTATGTCGATCGTTATCTCGCCGGCGAACTCAAGGTCGACGAGTTCGTCACCGAGACGCTGCCGCTCGAGCAGATCAACCACGCCTTCGATCTGATGCACGAAGGCAAGGTGATCCGCTCGGTCATCAAGTATTGATTTTCGAAAGAAGCGCGGTCGTGGACGGCCGCATTTCTCAGCTTCGCGATCACGGATGAACGCAACAACAGTGTCTGGCGCCGTGGATCACGGCAAGCATTTCAATAATCGGGAGGAACAGCCATGGCAGTTGCAATTCATCCATCCGTAGACAAAGGCCTCAAGCCCGCCGCCGCGGGTTTCGCGGGCGGCACCCTGGTCTGCAAGTGCAGCAGCAATCCGGTCAAGGTGCAGGTCGATTCGCAGGTGCTGCACAACCATGCGTGCGGCTGCACCAAGTGCTGGAAGCCGGCCGGTGCGCTGTTCTCCGTCGTCGGCGTCGTGCCGAAGGACAAAGTGAAGGTGACCGAGAACGGCAACAAGCTCAAGATCGTCGACGACAAGGCGACGATCCAGCGCTACGCCTGCACCGGCTGCGGTGTGCACCTGTTCGGCCGTATCGAGAACAACAAGCACGCGTTCTACGGACTGGACTTCATCCACGCCGAACTGTCGCCGCAGTCAGGCTGGGCGCCGGCCGGTTTCGCCGCGTTCGTGTCATCAATCATCGAAGCCGGCGCCGACCCGAACGGTATGGGTGCGGTGCGCGCTCGGCTGAAGGAGATTTTCGGCAACGACTACTACGACTGCCTCAACCCGCCGCTGATGGATGCTCTGGCGACACATGCGGCCAAACAGAGCGGCGTGCTCAAGGCCTGAAACGTTTCACTGAATGAAAAGAGGTCGGCGCGACGTCGGCCTTTTTTCTGTCTGGGCGTTTGCGGTTCCCGCAAGCGTACCGTGTGTAGGGGGCATTCTTAGACCTGATTAGCGCTGAACCTCAGCGCGCAGTTGCAGGATTTACGACCGCGTAGGCCGAAGATCGCCGAGGTCTCTGCTAACCAGGAAAGTCTACTCTGACCCCGGGTTTGTACCCGGGTTCGACCCCGGTTTTCCGCTTTCGACCCCGGGTTTCCTATGCGTTTAGTGGCGGAGCAATATTAGGCAGCCACCTGCAGTCGATCCAACACTACGATCTGCGCACCTTCCAGTACATACCGTGCGTAGCGGAAGTCGCGAATCGCGGAGACGTCACTGCCGTTCCACTCGATCACCACGAAATACAAAGGTGCACCGTCCGGCTCGTCGGGGTCGAACGCGAGCAGCGCAGGATTGCGATCCACGAGACCTAACCCCAGTTTCCATCCGCTCAAGCGGTTGTAGTTCTCGAAGTAGTTGGAAACCCGCACCTTGCCGTTCACCTGCATGCGGTTCACTAGGTTGAGTTTGACCTCTTCCGCCAGCATGTCTCGCACCGCATCGAAATTCCGTGCATTGAAGTGGGAAGCGTAAGCGGTCAGCAGACGGCGTTCGTGTGCATTGAGCAGAGGTGCCGGCGCGTCGTCTGGCGTGCTGGCGAGTTCCTTCAGACGGGCACGACCACGCTGCAAAGCCGATTTGACCGCCGGCACCGTGCTGTCGGTGAAGTTCGAGACTTCGTCCAGAGAGTAGCCGAGCACGTCCTTGAAGATCACGGTGCTGCGCTGCAGTGGTGGCAGTAGCACAAAGAGCCTGAAGCCGACGAGTGCAGCGTCGAAAGTGTCAACGCGGGTGAAATGGTCGATGATCATGTCCAGCTCCTCGTCCGCGTGGCGTTCGTCTTCGCGGGCGCGCCGCCGCACGAAGTCGATCGCGGTGTTGTGGATCACCCGAATCAGCCAGCGTTCGAGCACGGAGAAGTTGTCGATATCCGGCGGCGAGTCGAGTGCCTTCATCACCGCTTCCTGCACCACGTCGTCGCCGTCCACCGCGGAGCCGGTCATGCGCGCCGCGTAGCGGTGCAGGCGCGGCCGTATTTCGGCCAAGATGCGTTCGAGCAATAGCTGTCGCGCAGGGAGTGCAGCAGAAGCGTCCGTCATGGCCCGGTCGGTCCTCGAAGTTTTGGTAGCGATGATCTAGAAAAGTGCCTGATTATGCGCCGGGAGGCATCGCCTTTTCGGCGACTCTCCCGCTCATCTTGAGAACGTTCCAGGGCGCGCAAAGGAATCGGTCCCGCAGCGAATCTCTGCCACGGCAGACCGGAGCCTCCTCCACATGCCATCCGGTCGGGCCGACCAATCCTCCAAGCACCGATTCTTTTTGCCCCGTCAGTTCGATTCCTGATGAGTGCCGCCGAATGCGCGGCGAAGAATCCCGCTCGAGAGAGGTAACGACATGCTGCTCAAACGTAAGAATGCGGTGATCTATGGCGCCGCCGGTGGCGTCGGTGCTGCGGTTGCGAAGGTCTTTGCCCGTGAGGGCGCCGGCGTTTTCCTGACCGGCCGCGACATGGCCAGGGTGGAAACACTGGCGCAGGAAATCCGTGCCGATGGCGGGCAGGCCGAAGCCGCCATGGTGGATGCCCTGGACGAGACGGCGATCGACCGGCACCTCGACGCCGTTGCCGCCAAAGCCGGTGGCATCGACATCTCCTTCAATGCCGTTGGCATACCCAACACTACCTTGCAGGGCGTGCCTCTCACGGACATCACGGTCGAGCAGTTCACGCTGCCGATTGCCACTTACACGCGAACGAACTTCCTCACTGCGCGACTCGCGGCGCGCCGCATGGTGCAGAACAAGTCTGGCGTGATCCTCACCATCACGCCAATCGTGTCGCGCGCCAGCATTCCGCTGCTGGGAGGCTTTGCGCTCGCGATGGGTGCGATTGACGTACTCACCCGCAACCTTTCCGCGGAACTTGCGTCGCACGGCATCCGAGTGGCCGGCTTGCGCCCGGACGGCATGCCGGATTCCGCGACCATCCGCGAGGTATTCGGCATTCACGCCAAGGTCTACGGGATGAACTGGGAGCAGTTCCACGACTTCGTGGCCGACAAGAACCATCCCAAGCGCCTGCTGCACCTGCCGGAACTGGCCGAGGCGGCAGCCTTCCTTGCTTCGGATCGCGCGAGCGGCCTAACCGGCACCATGCTCAACCTGAGCCTGGGCATGCTCGACGATTGATCCGTCCCCTCAACCCACCTACCAGGCACTCCACCATGAACATCAGCAAGAAGACCCTTCTCATCACTGGCGCCAACCGCGGCATCGGCCGTGCCCTCGTCGACGAAGCATTGCGGCGCGGTGCGGCGCGCGTCTACGCAGGAGTGCGCAACGATTTCCACCATGCCGATGCGCGCGTGACGCCGCTCAGGCTCGACGTGACCGACGCAGCTCAGGTCGCGCACGCGGTGTCCCGGGTGGGCCAGCTCGATGTGCTGGTCAACAACGCCGCGATCGCCCTGTTCGACGACCTAAGCGATCTCGACCAGATCCAGAAGCTGCTGGAAGTGAACGTTCTCGGCACGATGCGGGTAACCCAGGCATTCGTTCCTCTGCTAAAGCATTCGCGCGGCGCCATCGTCGCTAACCTGTCGCTGGCGGCCATTGCGCCGGTGCCGGCAACCCCGGGCTATTCCGCCTCCAAGGCAGCACTGGCCAACATGATCCAGTCGCTCCGCGCGTTGCTGGGGCGCGAAGGCGTGTCGGTGCATGCGGCGTACATCGGACCCACCGACACAGACATGAGCCGCGGCATCGAGGTGCAGAAGGCCGCCCCCGAAACGACTGCACAGGGCATCTACGACGGTTTGGCGGAAGGCCAAGAAGACATTTTCCCCGATCCCATGTCGCGCACCGTGGCCGACGCCTGGCGCCAGAGCGTGGTGAAAATGCTCGAGAGTCAGTTCCGCGTTTACCTGCCTCCGGCAAAGGCAGGCTGATTGCCCTGACGTCCGGCATGGCACTGAAACAGACGCGCGAGCCGCGGCTTTTTGCTCTGATATACGCCTTCCTCTCCCCATGCCACGTCGCGCCCGCACAGTGCTGCCCGGAGCAATACTCTCCAAGCCTGAATCCGGTCAGATGAACGTAATAGTGAGTCGCCGTGACTCGGACCAGGGTGGAATCCGCCGCCGCGAAGCCACACGCGCAACTGGCCATGCAGGGCCAGAACCGCTATCGGCTTTCTCGCAGCGGGGACCGACTCGTTCGCCGACTTGTGTTTGTCTTGCCTGCAACGCGCTGGGAGGAATTCAGTGCGACCACGCGCTGGCATCGCGGCGGCGGCAACGACGACGGCTTCGTATTCCGTTGGCGCGACGTCGGCCTTTTTCGCTGCGGAAGCGGGGCTTTGTTCAGTGCGAGAGCACGATGCCGTGCTTGTGCATCTTGCGATACAACGTATTGCGGCTGATGTTGAGCGCCGCCGCCGTGCGGCTGACGTTCCAGCGCAGGCGCTCCAGTTCGCGCAGCAGGGCCGCGCGTTCGGCGTCGCGCAGCGCGCTCGACGGCAGGCCGGCCGGTCCTTGCGCTGTGCCGGACGCACCCGCACCGACGAAAGATGCCGGTGCGGGCGCGGCCTGGTAGTCGTTGTCGAGAATTTCCTGCGGCAGGTTCGATAGCCGGATCGTGTGGTTGCGGCACAGCACCGATGCGGTCCGCAGCACGTTGCGCAGCTGGCGCACGTTGCCGGGCCAGGGATAGTCGATCAGGCGCTTGAACGCGTCGCGCGCGATCTCGATGGTGGCGTCGGCGGCTTCTTCGCGCAGCAGTGCCTGGATCAGTTCGGCCTTGTCGCCGCGATCGCGAAGCAGGGGCAGGCACAGCGTCATTCCGTTGAGACGGTAGTACAAGTCCTCGCGGAATTCGCCGCTCGCGACCATCGCGCGCAGATCGCGATGGCTTGCGGTGATCACGTGCAGGTCGACCGGGATCGCGGCCTCGCCGCCGAGCGGGGCCACCTCGCGTGCCTCGATGACGCGCAACAGGCGCGTCTGCAGCAGCATCGGCATGTCGCCGATTTCGTCGAGGAACAGCGTGCCTCCGCTGGATTGCTGGATCTTGCCGGCGCGTCCCTCTCTGGAAGTGTTCGCGAACTTGCCCTGGGCGTAGCCGAACAGCTCGCTCTCGATGAGGCTTTCCGGTATCGCAGCACAATTGACCGTGACGAACGGGCGATCGTGCCAATGGCTCTCGCGATGCAAGGTGCGTGCGAATGCCTCCTTGCCCGTGCCGGTTGCGCCCTGCAGCAGGATCGGTATTTGTTTGGCGAACAGTTGGTGGCCACAGGCGAGGGCCTTGTGGATTGCTTCGTCCGCGCCGACGTACTGATTTCCCGGTTCGAGGCGTGTATTCACCTGCGCCTGGGCCAGTATTCCTCCCTGCCCCGGGCCCGACGCGCCGATGCGCAGCAGGCTGGCGTTCAAGGGCTGCGGGACAGGCGCGCGCACGATCGCGAAGAAGCGGCGGCCCAAGGCCACGTCGCGCACGGGCCAGATCGCACCCGATTCGCTGTATGCGCGCTGCTCGAGTGTGGTGAAGTCGAACTGGAAGAATTCCGAGATCGACTTGCCGACCAGTTGCTTGCGGTTCGCGCAGCCGAGCTGGAGCAGCGCGGACTCGTTGACCGCCTGGACGTTGCCGCTGGCATCCACCGCCAGCAGCGCTTCGTGCAGCAGACCGACGAACTCCGGGCGGCTGTGGAAGCGCAGGATGTAGCCATGGCCGAACTCGCGCAGGAAATTCCAGCGCGAGATCAGGTTGGCCGACATGTTCACCAGGGCCATCGTATGGCGCTGGATCAGGCGGCTGTCATTCGAATTCACGGTGGAGGCATCGAGCACGGCCATCAATTCACCGTGCGGATCGAGGATGGGAGCGCCGGAGCACGACAGGCTCATGTTGTAGCCGCGAAAATGCTCCTCGCGGTGCACGGTCACCGCGCCGGCTTCCGCAACGCAGGTGCCGATGCCGTTCGTGCCTTCGTGGCGTTCGTCCCAGAGTGCGCCGAGCCACAGGCCGGCCTGACGGAATTCGCGTTGTAGGGTGGGATCGGTGATCGTGTTGAGCACGGTGCCCCGCGCGTCGGCGAGGATGACGGCAAAGCCCGAACCGGAGATCTGCTCGTAGAGGCTTTCCATTTCGGCACGCGCGACACGCAGCAATTCGCCCATGCGCTGCTGCAGTTCCTTCACCGACAGCGGATCGAGTACGGCAACCTGGCGCGGCCCCTGCGGTTCGATGCCGTATTCCTTGATGCAGCGATACCACGAACGGGTGACGTGCGGCTCGATCCCGGCCGGTCTCAGGCCGCTTTGTACGGTGTTGATGATGCGCGAGGCGTGGCTGCTGGCGAGTACCGATAGTGTCACGCGACTGCCCTCGAGTGTCGTGGCGCCGGACAATACGCCGCGTGTTGGCGGCGCATACCGCCGCTCCATCCCCTTTTGCGCGAATCAGTATCGTTACCGCGTAGCTTAGCTTCGCCCGATCGCCAGACGCGGGCAAACTGCACCGCAGCAATTCGGCCCGGGTTGTACCGGAAACGGAACACTCACTGCTGGTCGGGCGGGGTGCCGTATTTGTAGGCCGGGTCGGCGTTTGGCGAGTATTTGGAGCGAATGAAGGCAATGATTTTCCACAGATCATCGGCGTTCTTGATGATGCCGCCGAATGGAGGCATCGGGCCGACGACGTTTTCGCGGCCCTTGCGCATGTATCCGGCTTTCTGCAACTCGTCGCTGCCGAGCGTGACGAGACGATAGAGCGTGTCGTCGTCGCCGCCGTAGACCCAGACGTCGTTGATCAACGGCGGGCACATGCCGCCGCCGCCGCCGCCACCGTGGCAACCGTTGCAGCCGTAGCTGAGAAAAACGTGTTCGCCTTCGGCAAGGACTTTCGCATCGGTGTCCTTGTAGGGATTCTTCAGCTGACCCTTCGGTGTTTTCGCCACGAGATCGGTTGGCTTGATCGTGGTCAGATCGACTGCCTTCGGTGCATCGGCTGCGATGGCCGCCTCCAGAGTGCAGGCCGCGCCGGCGAGGGCCAGCGCACATGCCAAACCGCCAAGAATTTTTTTCAACACCACCACAACTCCTCTGCTGGCTGAATCACGGGTTCTGCTTGTACCCCGACTGCGTCACGTCCCTGCGCCTTGCTTCGGAGCGAAGAAGGCACGGGTGGCTCCTAGGAGCCGGTGCGCTTTTCGTTGCCCTGCAGCAGTTTCAGCACGGCTGCGCTGTTGCTGGATTGGGCGATCTTGGTGGCCGTGCGGCCATCCTGGCTCGTCGCCGTCACGTCGGCGCCGGCGGCGAGCAGGCGCGCGGCAATCTTGGGCTGGTCCTTTGCCGCGGCGATCATCAGTGCGGTAACGCCGCCCGCATTCTTCGCGTTCACCCTGGCGCCGCGTTTGAGCAGTTGATCGATGATGCTGAGCGAGTCCGCGTTCGCCGCGAGCATCAACGGCGTGTAACCACCCGTACCCGCACCGAGGTTGACATCCGCGCCGGCTTCGATCAACGCGGCGGCGGCTCTGGCCTTGCCATTTTGCGCGGCGATTGCGAGCGGATTGGAACCCTCCTCGTCGGCGAGGTCGATTTTCGCGCCGTGCGTCGTCAGCAGGCGCACCTGATCGGGATCGTCGTTCCAGGCCGCGTACATCAGCGGCGTCCAGTGGCTGATATCGGCCTGGTTTGCGTCGGCCTTGTGTTCGAGCAGATAGGCCGCGATCTTGTCGAAGCCGAAGCGCGTCGCATTGGTCAGCGGGGTGTAGCCATCGTTGAAGCGCACGTTCGCGTTCGCGCCATGATCCAGCACGTAGGCTACGCGCTCGGGATCGTTCGCGACGATGGCATTGCCGAGTTCTTCGTCGACGTCGGCACCTTGCTTGAGCGCTTCCTTGAGCGCCGCGAAGCGAGTCTCGTGTTCGGCTTTTTCCGCTTCGGCGTCGGCGAGTGTCGTTTGCGGCAGCGGCTTGTACTCCCCGTGCGAGGGCAGGTCGCCGTCGATCACGCAATCGGCGCAATGCACGAGCGGCACGCCGTAGTCGACCAGAATCTGCCTGATTTCGTTCTTGCGCGTGCGCATGGCGCGTTCGACCGCCGCCTTGATCTCGGGGCGGCCGCGCGCGGTGGCGAGCGTCATGCTGAATTCGAGCGGGACGGTATCGTCGATCGTGTTCATCGGCTGGATCACCAGCGGCGCCTTCTCGATCGTCTTGTAGTACCCGGCCATCGGGCCCCAGGCGGCGGCGATGTCGAGCTTGCCGTCGACGACCTGCTTGATCTGATAGGAAGGCTGGTTCTGTTTGACCAGATCGCCGTTGTGACTGATGTACTGCACCACCGTGTTCGCCATGATGCCGTGCTGCGAGAGCGCCTGACGCGCCGCGGACATCTGGAACACACCGATGCGAAGATTCTGCAGGCGCGGTTCGTTCAGCGACTGGAACTTGCCGTAGCCTTTGTCGCTGCGATAGGCGAGGACGAAGGTCGAGCGATACAGCGGCGCGGTGACGACGGCGCCGTCGGTGTCGGTGGCCATGTCCATCCACAAGTCGCAATTGCCGTCGGACAGCGTGGTGCGCATCAAGCCGCGCTCGATCGACGGCCGCCAATAGTACGAAACACCGACGCCAAGTTCCTTGCCGAGTACTTGCGCAATCTTGTTCTGGAACCCTTCACCCTTCTGGTCGGACAACGGCATGTTGCCGGGGTCGGCGCAGACGGTCAGCGATTTCAGGCTGTCATCGGCGGCGCACGCGTGACCGGCGAAGGCGCAGGCGCCGGCAAACACGAGGGCATGGCGAAGGGAAGGTTTCATCGGTTCTGTTCCTGTTTCCTGTGGTGCCGTTCATTCATCGCAACCCATGGGCGAGCCCTTGTCGTGTGTCCGGTGCATTGCGCACCGAACACGCGTTTTTTTCAGGACGTTGCGACCTCAGCTTCCGCCGAGACGGAACGTGTACAGCGTGCCGCCTTGCGGGATGTGGTTCAGTCCCGCCGCCTTGGTCATCGCCGTCGCGCCGATCGCACCGAACTTGTCGCTCAGGTCCAGGCCAGCGGTGACCGGCAGGCCGATCCAGCCGCCGATGCCAGACCACACCGACACATATTGCTTGCCCTTCACCGACCAGCTGATCGGGTTGCCGATGATGCCCGAGCCGAGCTTGCGCGACCAAAGGATCTTGCCGGTTCCGCGATCGAGGGCGCGGAAGTCACCGCCGAGGCTGCCGTAGAAGACCAGACCACCCGCCGTGGTCAGCGTGCCGCCCCAGTTCGGATACGGATCGGGCACTTCCCACTCGGTCTTGCCGGTGACGACGTTGAACTTCTTGATCTTGCCGGTCACGCCGGGTTTCTCGGGATACATGTACACGTTGGCGAACACGTACACCGTGCCTTGCTGCGTGTGCGAACGTTCCTGCGGGTTCAACTCCATGCACCAGTTGTTCGTCGGCACGTAGAACACGGCCGGATCGCTCGGATCGACCGACGCCGGCTGCTGGTCCTTGCCGCCCATCGCGGACGGGCAGACCTGCACGTTCTTCTGCGGTTCGAGCGGCGAATGTTCGGCCACCTTCACCGGGCGTCCGGTCTTCATGTCGACCTTCTCGGCCCAGTTCGCAGTGACATATTTGTGCGCGCGCAGCAGGGTGCCATCGGCGCGATCGAGCACGTAGGCGAAACCGTTGCGGTCGAACTCGACCAAGGCTTTGTGCTTCTTGCCGTCGACGTCGAGGTTGTCGACGAGGATGACTTCGTTGATGCCGTCGTAGTCCCACTGGTCGAATGGTGTCTTCTGGTAGACCCATGCGACTTCACCGGTGTCCACGTTGCGCGCGAAGATCGACATCGACCACTTGTTGTCCCACGAACCGTCGTTGCAGGCCGCCTGGGTTTGCGGTTTCGCGCCGCAGCGGTACGAAGGGCTCCACAGGCCGGGGTTGCCGGTGCCGTAGTAGACCAGGTGCAGATCCGGATCGTAGGCGTACCAGCCCCACGCCGCACCGCCACCGCGCTGCCATTCGTCGCCCGGGTAGGTGTGGATGCCGAGATCCTTGCCGGCGGTACCGTATTGCGGGTTCTTCGCATTCGACTTCGCAGTCAGGCCCACATCCTTGTCGCTGCCGTTGCTGTAGAACTCCCATACCTTCTTGCCGTCGGCGAGGTTGTAGGCGGTGAAGCGGCCGCGCGCGGCGAATTCGTCGCCGCCGAAGCCGATCATGACCTTGTCGTTGGCGATGATCGGCGCAGGGGTGATCGTTTCGCCCTTGTCCGGATGCGCGTGCTTGACCACCCACGCCTCCTTGCCGGTCGCCGCATCGAGCGCGATCACGAAGCCGTCGAGGGTGCCGAACACGAGCTTGCCTTCGGCATAGGAGAGACCGCGGTTGACCGTGTCGCAGCAAGCGCGCGGCACGGCGGACTCGTCGCGTCCGGAGGTCTTGGTGTAGCTCCACACCTGCACCGGATGATCCGGGTCGGAGAGATCGAGCGCCTGGATGATGTTCGGCCAGCCGCTTGAGAGGAACATCATCGGCTTGCCACCGACATCGCTGATCACCAGAGGCTGACCCTCGTGGCCGCGCAGCGTGCCGCTGGATTGCGACCAGGCGTACTGCAGATCCTTGACGTTCGATGCGTTGATGTCCTTGAGCGCGCTGTAACGGTGCTGGTCGAGGTTGCCCGCCGGCGCGCCCCACTGGTTGGGGTCCTTGAAGCGGGCGAATTGTTCGGCATCGGAGCCCGCGCTCGCCGTACCGCTGAACGCGACCAGTACCGCGATTGCTGCCGTCATCTTGAGCTTTCGTTGCAACGTGGAATCTTTCATCGTGAACTTCCTCTTGGCAAAAAGTTACGTCAGATTTGTTGCCGACCTGCGCAGCCGCGGCACGCGCTACATCGAATGTCGCGAGCTGCTGGCGGCGACCTCCGTCTTCATCTGGATGAAACTCCCTCCTCGCGCTCGTTTTTCTCGAAATCGGTGCGGTCATGCGCCGTGCATGCACGCGTTCGACCGCGTATGGGCACGTTAGCTAGAGGCGATGGCGGATGCATCCCGGTTGCGCGGAAGTCACGCGTGACCGGGATTCGACGGGCGAGGCGACAACCTGCGGCCTCGAAAAAAATACCGACGACTCAATCGGTTATGAGTGCGGGTCCGGCGCCGCGATGCTGCGTCGCGGTAGAAAGTGTGCCCTTGGCGTGACACCTTCGCGGTAGCGGAGTGCGCCACGAATGAAGCGCCTGCGCCGGTCTGCGCGCTCGCGGCGCAGGCGGTGCGCAACTTGCGCGATGCGCGATCAGGGAATCGTCACGCCCCAAGGCAACTCACCGACCGCAATTTCCCTGACCGGCTTGCGCGTCGCCGTATCGATCACGCTGACGCTGTTCGAGCGGCCATTGGCGACATAGAGCTTCTTGCCGTCGCGCGTCAGCGCCATGTTCCACGGCCGCTTGCCGACCGGGATGTCCGCGACGACCTTGTTCGTCGCGATGTCGATCACCGACACGCTGCCCGCGCCGCCGTTGGCGATGTAAACCGTCTTGCCGTCGGCGCTGGCGATCGCCCCGGCCGAGCGCAGCGCGGAGGCGATGGTGCGCACGACGCTGCGCTTGTCGGCATCGACGACATCGACCGCATTTGCCGTTTCCGCTGCCACGTAGGCGGTGTGCGTGCCCGGAAGAAATGCGATGCCGCGCGGATGCCCGCTCGATTTGACCGTGCCGCGCGTGACCCCGGCTTTGAGGTCGACCACGTCGATGTCGTTGGAGTTTTCGTTGCTTGCGAGCAGCAGCGCGCCGTCGGGACTGAACACGCAATGCTCCGGATTCTTGCCGGCGAGTGCGATGTGTTTGGTTACCTTCAGCGTCTTGACGTCGACCAAGGCGACTGCGTTGTCGTCTTCAAGACAGGCCGCGAGCAGCTCGCCGTTGGCCGACAGGCCGAGCCCCTCGGGGCTGTCACCGACCGGAATCTGCGCCTTGAGCTTGTCCGTGGCGACGTCGAGCGCATCGATCTTGCCGCCCTTCGCATCGACCACGAACAAGGTCTTGCCCGTGTGGTCGGCGACGATGCCACGCACGTTCTTGCCGAGCTTGCCTTCGCCGCTCAACGTGCGCACGACTTCATCCTTGGCCGTGTCGATCACCGACACCGTGCCGCTGGCCTGATTCGACACGTAGGCGAACGGCGCGGCGAAGGCGGGCACGCAAAACGCGATGGCAAGGGCGGCAGCAATTGCATGGCGGGAGAGGCGCATTTCGAATTCCGGCGATGAGGGCGGGCCATGAACGTTATCCGGCGGCGCCGGTTCGCTCAAGTCCTGTCGAATTCGAACTTCCGCCGCCGGGAAAAAATCCCGGCGGTTCGGGTCGGGTCCGGCGCAGGACGCGGCCGTCGGATTCATGCATCGACCAGGCGGCCGCCGAGCGCGGTCAGCAGGCTTTGTGCTGCGCCGATGCGCTCGGCCGCGCCCGGCAGTTCCATGCGGATCTTGAACTTGTCCTGGCCATCGAGCGAATACACTTTCGGCTGGCCCTGGACCAGTTTGATGACGCGCATCGGGTCGATGTTCGGCTGCGGTTTGAACAGCACGCGGCCACCGCGCTCGCCCAGTTCGAGCTTCTTGATGCCGATCGCCGTCGCCGCCAGTTTCAGCGCGGCGGCGACGAACAGATGCTTGACCGGATCGGGCAGCAGGCCGAAGCGGTCGATCATCTCGATTTGCAGCTCGCGCAGCGCCTGCGCGTCGCGTGCGCTGGCGATGCGCTTGTACAGGGTCAGGCGCGCGTGCACGTCGGCCAGGTAGTCGTCGGGAATCAGCGCGGGAATGTGCAGCTCGACTTCCGCATCGTGCTCGTTGACCAGGTCGAAATCCGGCACCTTGCCTGATTTGAGTGCGCGCACCGCGCGTTCGAGCAGTTCGGAATAGAGCGAGAAGCCGACCGCCTCGATCTGGCCCGACTGTTCCTCGCCGAGCAGTTCGCCGGCACCGCGGATTTCGAGATCGTGCGTGGCGAGGGTGAAGCCCGCGCCGAGTTCCTCGAGCGAGGCGATCGCTTCCAGGCGTTTTTCCGCATCGGCGGTGATGCTGCGCTTGTCCGGCACGATCAGGTAGGCGTAGGCGCGATGGTGCGAGCGGCCGACGCGGCCGCGCAGCTGGTGCAGCTGCGACAGGCCGAAGCGGTCGGCGCGATTGATCAGGATCGTGTTCGCGCTCGGCACGTCGATGCCGGACTCGATGATCGTCGTGCACACCAGTACGTTGAAGCGCTGGCGGTAGAAGTCGAGCATGACCTGCTCGAGCTCGCGCTCGGGCATCTGGCCGTGGGCGACGCGCAGGCGCGCTTCGGGGATCAGTTCACCGAGTTCGCGCGCGGTCTTCGCTATCGTCTCGACTTCGTTGTGCAGGAAATATACCTGGCCGCCGCGCGCGAGTTCGCGCTGGAACGCCTCCTTGATCGTCGCCGTGTCCCACGGTGCGACGAAGGTCTTCACCGCGAGGCGGTGCGAGGGCGGCGTGGCGATGATCGACAGGTCGCGCAGGCCGCTCATCGACATGTTGAGCGTGCGCGGGATCGGCGTCGCGGTCAGCGTGAGCAGGTCGACCTCGGCACGCAGTTTCTTGAGCTGCTCTTTCTGGCGCACGCCGAAACGCTGTTCTTCGTCGACGATGACGAGGCCAAGGTCCTTGAACTTGATGTCGGGCTGGAGCAGGCGGTGGGTGCCGATCATCACGTCGATCTGGCCGCTCTCGAGCCTCGCCAGGGCTTCGTTCACCTCGGCCTTCGACTTGAAGCGCGAGATCACCTCGACGCGCACCGGCCAGTCGGCGTAGCGGTCGCGGAAATTCTGATGGTGCTGCTGTGCGAGCAGCGTGGTCGGCGCGAGCAGCGCGACTTGCTTGCCCGCGGTCGCGGCGACGAATGCGGCGCGCAGCGCGACCTCGGTCTTGCCGAAGCCGACGTCGCCGCAGACGACGCGGTCCATCGACTTGCCCGAAGCGAGGTCGGCGATTACCGCCTCGATCGCGCGCAGCTGATCCGGCGTTTCCTCGAACGGGAACGAGGCGGCGAATTGCTCGTAGAGGTTGCGGTCGTAGGCGAATGCGGTGCCGCCGCGCGCTTCGCGCTGCGCGTACAGCGCGAGCAGCTCCGCGGCGACATCGCGCACCTTCTGCGCGGCCTTGCGTTTGGCCTTCTCCCAGGCCTCGCCGCCGAGCGCGTGCAGCGGCGCGAGCTCGGGCGCCGCGCCCGAATAGCGCGAAACCAGATGCAATTGAGCAACCGGCACGTAGAGCTTGTCGCCCTTCGCGTATTCGATGCTGAGGAACTCACCGCCGGCACCGCCGACGTCGAGCTTGAGCAAGCCCTGATAGCGGCCGACGCCGTGGTCGGCGTGCACGATCGGCGCACCGATCGTCAGTTCGGAAAGGTCGCGCAGGATCGCCTCGGGCTCGCGCGCCGCGTGCCTGCGCCGGCGCGTCGCGCGCGCGCGTTCGCCGTAGAGCTGGCGGTCGGTGAGCACGGTGAGCGCGGGCTCGGTCAGGGCGAAACCGTCGTCGAGCGCGGCGACGGTGATGGCGAAGCGCGGCAGCGCGTGTCCCTCTTCCTCACGCGACGGAGGAGACGGCTTCAATGCCGCGAACTCGTTCCAGGACGCGACGACCTTCGGCTGCAAATGCATCCCGATCAATTGTTCGACCAGCGCTTCGCGCCGGCCCGGCGAATCGGCGGCGATCAGCACGCGGCCCGGGTACGCGTCGAGGAAGCGCTTCAACTCCTGCGCCGGTTCCTCGCCGCGTTGGTTGAGCGGCACGTTCGGCGCAGGCTGGGTGCCGAGATCGACCGCGTGCGCGTTCGCTCCCTTGGCGACGATTTCCACGCGCAGGGTGCGGTTGAGGCGCTCGCGCAGATCCTGCGGCGGCAGGTAGAGCTCGGCGACCGGCAGGATCGGCCGCTCGAGGTCGTGCGCGCGGCTGTCGTAGCGCGTGAGCGCCTGGTGCCAGAACGTCTCGACAGCGTCGAGCGCCTGCTCGGCGAGCACGAACACGGCGTCCTCGCGCAGATAGTCGAACAACGTTTCGGTGCGTTCGAAGAACAGCGGCAGGTAGTACTCGATGCCGGCCGGGGTCGTGCCTTCCTTGATGTCCTGGTAGATCGGGCAGCGGCGCGGGTCGATCGGGAAGCGTTCGCGCAGCGTGTTGCGGAACGCCTTCACCGATTCCTCGGTCAGCGGAAATTCGCGTGCCGGGAGAAGATTGATCTGGTCGACCTTGTGCGCCGAACGCTGCGTTTCCGGATCGAAGGTGCGGATCGATTCGATCTCGCGGTCGAACAGCTCGATGCGGTAGGGTTCGTTCGTGCCCATCGGGAAAATGTCGAGCAGCGCGCCGCGCACGGCGAAGTCGCCGGGTTCCAGTACCTGCGGCACGTTGCGGTAGCCGGCTGCTTCGAGGCGGCGCTGTTCGGTGGCGAGGTCGAGCGGTTGTTTGAGTGCCAGCACCAGCGATGATCCGCCGATGAAGCTGCGCGGCGCGAGGCGCTGCATCAGCGTCGACATAGGCACGACGAGTACGCCGCGTTTCGTTGTCGGCAGGCGGTACAGTGCGGCGATGCGCTGCGAAACGATCTCCGGATGCGGCGCGAACAGGTCGTAGGGCAGCGTCTCCCAGTCGGGGAAATGCAATACCTCGATGCCGTTGCCGGCGAGCGCGCGCAGATCGGTTTCGAGCGTGTGCGCGGCGTGGGTGTCGCGCGTCACCGCGACGACGACGCCGGCATGTGCGCGCGCGGCCGCCGCGATCGCGAGGGCGAGCGCACTGCCGTGCGGCGCACTCCAGTAGCGGCGCTGCCTGGGGTCGTGCGGAAGCGGGGGCTGGAGCAGCAGGGAATCGGGCATTGCTTTCTTGGTGGATGCAGCTGCAGCGGCCTTCGTGTTCGCGCGGAACGCTCGAACGAACGCACCGCCGGCGCGGCCGTCACCTGCCGCGGAGCGCGGATTGTAGCGCGTGTGCCCGGGGCCATGCCGCTCAGCGCGAGAGCGAATGCAGGTGCGCGAAGACGAAACTCAGGTACGAGTCGAGCAGGCCCTTGTCCGGGCAATCGAGGTAGCGGCCCTTGCAGCGTTCGCGCAGGGCCGCGTTCGCGGTGAAAAACGGCCCTTTGGGTATTTCCGCGGTATCGAGAATCAGCCCGGCGAGAAAGGCGAGGTCGAGCACGGGATAGCCGTGCTTCGGCGCGGCCGGATCGTTGCTGCGGATCATGTAGTAGGTCAGCATGCGCGGATCGCCGAGACCATTCACCGCGTCCGCGCCGCGCAATCTCGCGATGTAGCCGTCGAACGAGGGCTGGTGATCACCGAAGTGGGCGAGGATCGCCGGACGGCCACTGGCGAACAGCATGGTTTGCAGGCGCGTCAGCGCTTCCAGCGAACCGGACAGGCGCGCAAGGTAGTTGCTCAGACACAGATTGAGTTTGTCGTCGAGCTGCGGAAACAGCGGATGGTCGTAGGGCTTGGGCAGTTTGGCGTAGGCGTCGCTGTGCGGGCCGTGCTGGCGCATGGTCAGCAGCATGAGAAACAGCGGCTGGTCGCTGGAGGCACGCTCGCGCCGGTATATTTTTTCCAGTTCCTGCTCGATCGCGAGATCGGAGCTTTCCCAGCCCAGGTTGAATTCCGCGGCATCGTGGAACGCGTCGAAGCCGTAGAACTCGTAGGCGCGTTTCGCGTCGAGGAAGTTCGCGCCCATCGGGTAGACCGCGATGTTGCGGTAGCCGTGTTCCTTGAGCACGCGCGGCAGCGCATAGCGCAGGTGTGGCGCGAGGTTGAACGGCGCATACAGGCCGGCGCGGCCGAACAGCGTGCTCGGCATGCCGCTGAAGAAGGTGAATTCACTCGTCCAGGTGCCGCCGCCGATCGTGTGCACCTGCAGCGGGCCGTGGGCGAGCGTGTAGGCGTCGGCGTCGAACATCGCGGAGCGGCATTCGCGGATCGTGCAGTCGGCGAGGATGGCCGGATCGAACGTGCTTTCCTCGAGCACGACGACGATATCCGGCAATCTGCGTTCGGGCGGATTCGCCGGCGGCGATTCGGGCGTCGCCGGCTCGCCCCAGTCGTAGCGATCGGCGAGCTGCGGATCCGGCGCAGGTATGTCCACGTGCATGCGATACAGGGACAGCACGAATGAGGTCAGCGGACTTGTCGAGGTGATTTCCTCCCATTCGCCTCTGGCGTGAATGTGCCGGAACGGCCCGGTCGGCGCCGCCAGGGCCCACAACGCGATCAGGCAGGCGAAGCCTCCCGCCAACTGCAGCAGCAAACGCCACCGCGTTCGGATCCGCCGCCACAGCGGCCGCTCCCAGGCGATGCAGACAGCGAGCGCGCCGAGCGCCAACGCGCCACGCAGCGCAAGCGGGTGCCAGATCTGCGGATAGTGGGCGATCACGTCCAGCGTGTTGCCGTTGCCGAAGTAGAGCAGGTCGGATGCGTACAGCAGGGTGCCGAGATAGCTCTGCTTGACCAGGCTGATCGTGCGCAGCGCGAGCACGAGCCCCGCGGCAAGCAGCAGGCCCAGGCCGATGCGGCGGGTAAAGAAGACCAGCGCGGTGGCGAGAGCCAGGGTCAGGCAGGCGCTGAACAGGACTTCGTCCGCCGTGCTTTCCCGGTTCGTGGCGCGAGCCAGCGCGAGGATGAAGGCGATCACCGCCAGGATCACGACCAGCGCATGGCGCCGGCTTGCGTTGAAGCGATGGGGGCTCGGGTGCATGGATTCAGGCCGCCGCGAACAGGAGCTGCTGCCGGACCGGCGCGAAGCTGCGCCGGTGTTGCGCGCACGGCCCCAAGCGTTCGAGCGCAGCCCGGTGCGCGGCGGTCGGATAGCCCTTGTGCTGGGCGAAGCCATAGCCGGGGAACTGCCCATCGAGCTCGCGCATGCGCGCATCGCGCGCAACCTTGGCGAGAATCGAGGCTGCGCCGATCGCGGGTTCGAGCGCGTCGCCGTCGACGATCGCGCGGCCCGCGCAGGGCAGGTCGCGCGGCAGCTTGTTGCCGTCGATCAGCGCGAACCGCGCCTGCGGTGTCAGCGCGCGCAGCGCCCGCGACATGCCGGCCAGACTGGCGTGCAGGATGTTGAGCGAATCGATCTCCTCGACACCGACTTCAATGATGCTGAAGGCGAGTGCGCGTGCGCGGATTTCCACGGCGAGTTTCTCGCGGCGGGCAGGGCTGAGCACCTTCGAATCGGCGAGTCCCGCGATCGGTCGTGCGGGGTCGAGAATCACCGCGGCGACGACGACCGGCCCCGCGAGCGGGCCGCGGCCGGCCTCGTCGACGCCGGCGATGAGCGCGGACAAGCCTTCTTCCTGCGGCGATGAAGCCGCCAGGGGAGAGGGGCAGTCTTTGTCATTCATGCAGCGCCCCCAGCTGGTAGAAGACGTAGTTCTGGTAGGAATCCAGAACCTCGGTTTTCTTGCAGTTCAGGTAGAAGCCGTCGCAGCGCTCGCGCATCAGCGCGTTGGCCTGGAAGAATGCATCCTTCTTGACCCCGGCGATATCGAGGATCAGCGACGGCGCGAAGCTCAGATCCATTTCGCGCTCGGCGTACTGATGCACGGGTTTGTAGTTGGTCTTGAGCATGTAGTAGGTGATGAAGTTCGGGTCACCGTCGGTCGCGGGCAGGTTCTTGTCCAGCGCGCGCATCGCGCCATCGAACGAGGGTTGATGGTCGCCGAAATGGAACAGCAGCAGCGGGCGGTCGGCGTCGAGCAGCTTTTTCTCGAGCGCGGCCATCGCGATATCCGAGCCTTCGAGACGTTGCAGGTAGTTGCCGAAGTTGAGATTCATCCACTCGTCCAGCGATTTCGGCGTGAACTTGCCGGGGAACAGCGGCCTGTCGTACGGTGCCGGCAGTTTTTTCAGTGGGGTCATGTGCGGACCATGCTGGCGCAGGGTCAGCATCATCACGAACAGCGGCTGCCTGGCGTTGGCCTGTTTCTCCTTGTCGTAGATCTGGTTGAACACCTGGAACAGGTCGTTGTCCGAGGACTCCCACGACAGGCCGTAGTCCTTGCCGTCGTAGAACGCATCGAAGCCGTAGTTCTTGTAGGCGTTGCGCGCGTTGATGAAATCACCGGACATCGGATAGATCGCGATCGCGCGATAGCCGGCCGCGTGCAACACGCGCGGCAAGGTGAAGTTGACGCGCGGCGCGAGATTGTACGGCGCGTAGAGGCCTGCATCACCGAAACTCAGGTGGTTGAGTCCGGTCATCAGCGCGAATTCGCTGGTCCAGGTGCCGCCGCCCCAGACGTGCACGGTCAGCGGGCCGTGTGCACGCGTACGCCCGTCGGAGACGAACATCTTGCGCCGGCACACGTCGGCGCGCGTGCAGACCTTGATCATGGCCGGGTCGAACGTGCTCTCTTCGAGTACGGCGACGATGTCTGGCAGCACGTTCCTTTCCGCCTGGCGCGGCGCGGGCGACCCGCAGGCGGAGGTGGTCTTCACGCACGATGGCGGGTTGTCGGCCGCGCCCTGCGTCCATGCAAGGCCGCTTTCTTCGTCCCTGGCGAACGCGGGAATCACGACCTGGGTCTGATAGAACGACGTGACGAAGTCGGTGAGATAGCTTTTGTCGTTCATCGCTTGCCACATGCCCTTCTCGAACACGCCGGCGAACGGGCCGCGCGGCCACAGCACGAGCGCGAGCACGCCGAGCACCACGAACGTTCCGGCGATGCGCGCGTAGCGCCGACGCGGTTGCGTCAGGCCGGCGAGGAGGCATGGTCGGTCCCAGCGCCAGGCGAACACGAGCACGGCCGGGATCGCGATCGCGGCGGCGATCGACGCGCCGAGGATCGACGGATAGTGCAGGGCGACGTCGAGCAGGTCGCGATTGACGAAGTAGACCAGATCGGGCGCCATCAGCGGCGTCGTCAGGTAGTGGAACTTCATGATGCTTGCGATCAGCAGCCCGCCGAACACCAGCGTCGGCAGCGCGAGCGCGAAGATCCAGCGCCGCGTCGACAAGGCAAGCAAGGCGACGAACGCGAGAATCAACGTCGAGGAGAACGCGCGTTCGATCCAGGTCGCCTCGCGCAGCGGGCCGAATGCGATCAGTACGAGGAAGGCGGCGAGGACGAGGGAAAAAAGGATTCTGCTTCGGCGTGGAAGCGACGCGGGTCCAGGCATCGCGGAAAGAGTGGGTGTCGGCACGGCGCAACGTTACGGGCAGTGCGTGCGCAGGTCAACGGCGAACGGTGCTGCGGTGCAGGGCCGTTCACCTCGTTGCGTGCTTGAGAGGTCGGCGCGCGCAGCGCCATGCGAGTGCGGCAAAGGCGGCGACAACGACAGGGATTTCGATTCACCCGCCGCCCAAGCCACCGCCCGTCGACGGCGGAGGGCCAGCGTCAAGCAGGTCGGCGATCGCCGCCGCGGCATCGTGCCAGGCATCGCCGCGCAACGACTCGTGGATGCGCAGGAATTCGTCCCGTGTTTCCACAGGCAAGGCACGCGCGCGCAACATCGGTGCGAGCGCGGCGGCGAGCGCGGGCGGCGTGCAATCGTCCTGCATGAGTTCGGGCACGAGGGTGTGACCGGCGAGAATGTTCGGCAGCGAATACACCGAGGTTTTCAGCATGCCCAGCGCTTTCACGATGCGGTACGTCGTCGGTGCAATGCGATAGGCGACGACCATCGGCCGCTTGGCCAGCATCGCTTCGAGCGCCGCGGTGCCCGAGGCGAGCAGGACCGCATCGGCGGCGATCATGGCGAGCTGGGATTGGGAAAGTCGGGGCCCGGGGCTCGGGATTCGGGATTCGGGTGAGAGTATCCGGATGCTTTCGTCGGCTGCAGTGTGCTGCTCTTTCGAGTCCCGAACCAGCTCGCGAATCGCCTTCTCGCACGCCGCATTCGCCGCGGGAATCACGACGCGCAAATGGGGAAATTCCTTGCGCAACTGCAGTACGGTGTCGAGAAAATCGCGACCGAGCCTCGCGATTTCGCCGAGACGACTGCCGGGCAGCATGGCAAGAACCCGTGCGTCGTCGGCGAGGCCAAGCGCACGCCGCGCGACCAGCTTGTCGGGATGCGCTGCGAATGCGTCCGCGAGCGGATGGCCGACGAAGTGCGCGTCGACGCCCTGGCGCGCGTAGATTGGCGGTTCCATCGGAAACAGGCAGAGCACGCGGTCGGCGCTGTTGCCGATCTTGGCGGCGCGACTCTCGCGCCAGGCCCAGATCGACGGACTGACGTAGTGCACGCTGCGGATGCCGGCGCGCTTCAGTTTCTTCTCGACGCCGAGATTGAAATCCGGCGCATCGATGCCGATGAAGACGTCGGGTCGTTCGCGCAGCGTGCGCTGCAGCAGATCGCGGCGCAGCGCCAGCAGCGCGGGCAGATGCTTGAGCACTTCGACGAGGCCCATGACCGACAGGCGCTCCATCGGTTGCCAGATGTCCATGCCGGCATCGCGCATGCGCTGGCCGCCGATGCCGGCGAAGCTGGCGTTCGGGAAGCGTGCCCTGAGGCCCGCGATCAGATCGGCACCGAGCAGGTCGCCCGAGGCTTCGCCGGCGACGAGGATGAAGCTTCGGGGTTCGGGACCCGGAATTCGGGAGGCGGAGGCGTCCACGGTGGCGGCTTTTTTGCCCGTCATTCCAGCTTTCGCTGGAATGACGGGAGTGCAGGCTTTCTCGAGCCCCGAGCCCCGAGCATCAGCGCGCAAGCGGCCTCTGTCCGCGCTCGATGAAGTCGAGCATTGCGCGCACGTCGGGCTCGGACTCGGCGCTGGCGGCCAGCGCGACGCGGGCTTCGTCGAGCGGCGATTTCGACACGTACAGCGTGCGGTAGGCGCGCTTGATCGCGGCGATGCGCTCGGCGGAGAAGCCACGACGCTTGAGTCCTTCCGCGTTGATGCCGCGCGGGCGGCCGTAGTCGGCGGCCATCATCACGAACGGCGGCACGTCGCCGTTGATCATGCAGTTCATGCCGACGAAGGCATGCGCGCCGATGCGGCAGAACTGATGCACGCCGGAAAAGCCCGAAAGGATCGCGAAGTCGCCGACTTCGACGTGACCGGCCAGCGTGGCGTTGTTGGAAAACACCGTGTGGTTGCCGACGATGCAATCGTGCGCGATGTGCACGTAAGCCATGATCCAGTTGCCGTCACCGATACGCGTGACTCCGCCGCCGTCGCCGGTGCCGCGGTTGATCGTGACGAATTCGCGGATCAGGTTGTCGTCGCCGATGACCAGCTCGCCGCGTTCGCCATGGTACTTCTTGTCCTGCGGATCGCCGCCGATCGCGGCGAACGAGGCGATGCGGTTGTTGCGGCCGATCCGCGTCGGGCCCTGGACGACGACGTGCGCGGCGAGCTGCGTGCCGGCACCGATCTCGACGTCCGCGCCGATCACGCTGTAGGCGCCGACATCGACGTCCGCGCCGAGTTTTGCACCCGGGCCGATCTGTGCCGTGGCGTGGATCATCAGTCGGTCTTCTCGGCGCACATCATCTCGGCTTCGGCAACGGTTTTGCCGTCGACGCTGGCGCGGCCGTGGAAGATCGCCATGCTGCGGATGATGCGCTTCAGCTGGATGTCGAGCACCAGTCGATCGCCCGGCTTGACGATCTGGCTGAACTTGGCCTTGTCGACCTTGACCAGAAAATAGAGCGGGTGCGCGCCGGGCGCGTAGGTCGAAGTCAGGTGCACGAGTACGCCGGACGCTTGCGCCAGCGCCTCGATGATGAGCACGCCGGGCATGACCGGATACCCGGGGAAATGGCCCTGGAAGAAGGGCTCGTTCATGGTCACGTTCTTGATCGCGGTCAGCGTCTTGCCCACTTCGAACGCGAGCACGCGATCGATGAGCAGGAACGGATAGCGGTGCGGCAAGATCCTGGCGATGTCGTGCGCTTCGATGGGTGCGGTGGGTGTGGTGGTCATGTTGTTCATGGCTTTGCGTCCTTCTCCAGCGCCTGTACGCGCCGGTTCAACTCATCCAGATGTTTGAAGCGCGCGGCATTGCGGCGCCAGCTGCGATTATCCTGGATCGGCGTACCCGAGGAATACTCCCCGGGCGCAAGGATCGAATGGGTGACGAGCGCCATCGAGGTGATCGTCACCTTGTCGGCGATTTCGAGATGACCGAGGATGCCGGCCCCGCCGCCGATCAGGCAGCAGCGGCCGATCCTCGCGCTGCCGGCAACGGCCGAGCAGCCGGCCATCGCCGTGTGCGCGCCGATGCGTACGTTGTGGGCGATCTGGATCTGGTTGTCCAGGCGCACGTCCTCATCGAGTACGGTGTCCTCGAGCGCGCCGCGGTCGATCGTCGTGTTGGCGCCGATCTCGCAGTCGTCGCCGACGACGACGCCGCCGAGCTGCGGCACCTTGATCCAGTGGTCTGCATCGAAGGCGAGGCCGAAACCGTCCGCGCCGAGCACGGCGCCAGGATGCACGAGCACGCGCTTGCCCAGGCGCACGCGCGCGACGAGGGTGACCCGCGCGACCAGGCGCGATTGCGCGCCGACATGGCAGTCCGTGCCGACGTGGCAGTGTGGCCCGAGCACGGCGCCGTCGCCCACGCTGGCGCCGGATTCGACCACGCAGAACGGGCCGATGCTGGCGCTCGCAGCGACCTGCGCATCGGGCGCGACGACCGCGCTGGAATGGATGCCCGGCGCGCTTGCGGGCCGGCGCTCGTACAACGCGGCGATCTTCGCATAGGCGATGTAGGGATCCCTTGCCACCAGCGCCGCGCCGGGGAAGTGCCCGGCATCGTCGGCACGCAGGATCACCGCCGCGGCGCGCGTCGTGGCCAGTTCGCCGCGATAGCGCGGATTGGCGAGGAAGCCGAGTTGCGAGGCGGTCGCCATCGCCAGCGTGGCCACACCGTCGATGCGCGTCGCGGCGTCGCCCCGCAGTTCCAGCGCAAAGCGTCCGGCGAGGTCGGCCAGGGTGTGCGTTGCCCGTGGCTCGTTCACGGTTTCGCGCTGCCTGCGTTGAGTTCTTTCAGGCGCTGCAGCACGGCGTCGGTGATGTCCATGCGCGCACTCGCGTAAAGCACGGCCTGACTGCCGACGATCATGTCGTAACCCTGTGTGCGCGCGTACTCGATCGCGGTGTCGTTGATCAGACGCAGATTGCGGTTGACTTCTTCATTGCCGCGGTTGTTGTATTCCGCGCGCGCCTCGTCGCGGCGGCGTTTGTTGTCGCGTTCGGTCGCCTCGATCTCGCGCTTGAGCGCCTCGGCGCTGTCCTTCGTCATGATCGCGCTGTCGCGTTCGTAGCGCTGCTTGAGCGCGGCGAGTTTGGCGTCGTCGGCTTTGATCGCGGCGTCCTGTCTGGCGAATTCGCGGTCAAGCCGGGCGCGGGCATCGACAAACTGGGGAGCGCTGTCGATCAGGCGCTTGACGTCGATGTAGCCGATACGCGGTGTCGCGGCCGCAGCCGTCGCAGGGGGTTGTGCCCGTATGGGTGCGGACAGCACCAGCGCTGCGATCAACGCGCACCGGGCGTAACGTCTGCTCGAACCGCTGGAATGGATCACGCGTCGGGCTCTCCGCAAATGCTTCGGCGCGCCGCTCCTGACCTCGCGACGCCGCCGCCACGGCTGACGCCCAATCTTAACCCGAGAAGGTATTTCGCGTCGCCCCGCCGCCGGCGGTCAGAACGTGCCGCCGAAGTTGAACTGCAACGTCTCCGAGATATCGCCGGGCTTCTTGACGATCGGGCGGCCGAGGTTGATCACGATCGGGCCGACCGGCGCCTGCCAGTGCAGCGACAGGCCGGTCGAGGCGCGCAGGCCGTCGTTGCCGGACCAGGAGAAGTCGCTGAAGTTCTTGTAGACGTTGCCGGCATCGACGTACCAGGAAAGGCGCGTGGAGGTCTCGTCCTTGATGAACGGCAGCGGGATGATCAGTTCGAGCGAGCCGGTCGTCTTGAACGCGCCGCCGAGCGGCTGCAGGCAGTAGTCGGCCTGGGTCAGCGAGGTGCAGCCCTGGTACAGGGTGCGGGTCGCGCTCGAGCCCAGTGTGTTGTCGCGGAAGTTGCGTACGTCGGAGACGCCACCGGCGTAGTAGTTGGCGAAGAACGGCAGGCCGAGCTTCGAGTACTTGCCGAACGCTTCGCCGTAACCGAGGTTGAGCGTGCCCTCGAGCACGAAGCCGTGCGTGATCGGGAAATACTGCTGATAGCGATAGTTGATGCGCCAGTATTCCGCGGTCGAGCCGGGCAGCGCGACCTCGATGCCGAGCGACTGCACCGAGCCGTGGGTCGGGTTGAAGTACTTGTTGCGGGTGTCGTGCGTCCAGCCGGCGGAGAAGCTCAGCTGGTGGAAGGTGTAGTGGCCGATCGCGTTGAGGTAGTCGATGATCTCGACCGGCGAGTAGTAGTTGCGGAAGATCGCGAAGTTGCCGTTGGCATCGGTCTGGTAGACCGGATTGCCGTTCGCGTCGTAGATCGGCGCGCCGTTCGCGTCCTTGGCGACGAGGTAACTGTCGTAGAAGGTGCGGATCTTGGTCTTGCTCGCGCCGAGCGAAAGGCTGACCGCATCGTTCTCGCCGATCGGTACTGCGCTGTTGGCCGAGAACGAGGCCGTGTCGTTGGTATAGTTGGCGATGTTGGCGTTGCCGTAGTCGCTCTTGGTGTAGCGTGCGCTGTAGCCCAGGCCGATGCCGCTGTCGGTGAGGTAGGGCTGGAAGTAGTTCACGCCGAACGACTGCTGGTAGTAGCTCTTCGACGCGCTGACGCCGGCCGAGTCGCCCGAACCGAGGAAGTTGTTTTCGGACACCGAGATCGACAGGATCAGCTTGTCCAGCTGTGAGTAGCCGACGCCGAAGGTGAAGCTGCCCGAGTTGGTCTCCTCGACCTTGACCTTTATGTCGATCTGGTCGTCGGTTCCCGGCACGCGCGGTGTCGAGATGTCGACCTTCTTGAAGTAGCCCAGGCGCTGCAGGCGGATCTTCGAGCGGTCGATCGCGGCCTGCGAGTACCACGCACCTTCGAGCTGGCGCATCTCGCGGCGCATGACTTCGTCTTCGGTGCGGCCGTTGCCGGCGAACTCGATGCGGCGCACATACACGCGCTTGCCCGGGTTGATGAAGAAGTTGATGCCGACGGTGAGCTTGTCCTTGTCCGGGGTCGGGATCGGGGTGACCTGAGCGAAGGCGTAGCCGATGTTGGCGAGCACCGCGGTCATCTGCTCGGAGGCCTTCTGCACCTTCTGCCGCGAGAACACGTCACCCGGCTTGAAGTCGATGAACTTGCGCATCTCGTCTTCGCTGACGACGAGGGTGCCGGAGAGCTGCACGTCGGAGATCTTGTAGACCTGGCCCTCGGTCATCGACGCGGTCAGGTACATGTCGCGCTTGTCCGGGCTGATCGAGACCTCGGTCGAGTCGAGGCTGTAGTCGAGATAGCCACGGTCGAGGTAGAACGACTGCAGCTTCTCGAGGTCGCCGGTCAGTTTCTCGCGCGAGTACTGGTCGTCGCGCGAGTACCACGAGGTCCAGTTCGTCGTGTCGGACTCGAAATCGCCGCGGATATCGCCGCTCGGGAACGTCTTGTTGCCGACCAGGTCGATGCTCTTGATCTTGGCCACCTTGCCTTCGGCAATGTTGATCGACAGCTCGACGCGGTTGCGGTCGAGGTTGATCACCGTCGGCTTGATCGTGACGTTGTACTTGCCGCGGTTGTAGTACTGGCGGGTCAGTTCCTGGGTCACGCGGTCGAGCGAGAGGCGGTCGAACGGCTCGCCTTCGGAGAGGCCGATGTCCTTGAGGCCCTTGAGCAGATCTTCTTCCTTGAGGTCCTTGTTGCCCTTGAGCTGGATCTTCGAGATCGCCGGGCGCTCCTTGACCGAGATGACGAGGATGTTGCCCTGGCGGCCGAGCTGGACGTCGGTGAAGAAGCCGGTCTTGTACAGCGCGCGCACGGCCTGCTGGGCTCGTTCGGTGGTGACGGTATCGCCTTTTTCGACCGGCAGGTAAGTGAACACGGTGCCGGCGGAAATGCGTTGCAGTCCGTCAATGCGGATGTCGGAGGCGACGAAGGGATCGATGGCGTGAGCTTTGGCGGTGAGGCAGGCAAACAAAACTAGGGCGGCGATACGCTTCATCGTCACTTCCAGACAAAAATGGACCGGCGAGCCGGGGTGAAAATCGGGAAAAACACGGGTTGTTCGTCCCCGGCGGGACTGGGGCGGGCAATTATCCGCCCTCGCTGCGGTTTTATGAAGTCACCAGGCGCACGATGTCGTTGAAGAACGCCAGGCTCATCAAGGATACCAGCAGAGCCAGGCCGACATATTGGCCGGCAATCAGTGTACGTTCGCTGACCGGACTGCCCTTGATCCACTCGGCCAGGTACATGACGATGTGGCCGCCGTCGAGGATCGGAATCGGCAGCAGGTTGAGGATGCCCAGACTCAGGCTGATCACGGCCAAAAAGGACAGGAACCAGGCCAGGCCCTCGTTTGCCGAGGCGTTTGCGACCTGGGCAATCGAGATCACGCTGGACAGGTTCCTGGTCGAGGCTTCGCCGACGACCATGCTCTTGATCATGCCGAGCATCGAGGCGGTCTGCCTCCAGGTTTCGGCGAATGCCGCCGGCACGGCGGCCAGCGGGCCGAAATGTTCCACGGCATCGCGTGTGCGCTCTTGCCAGGCAACGCCGAGCATCCAACGCGTCTGGCCGTTGCGTGTGCGTTGCTCGGCGGTGGGGGTCAGTGCCACTTGCTTGCCTTCACGCTCGACGAGCAGCGAAATCCGCGGGTTTTTCGCCGCCTCCTCACTGAGCAGGCGCGAAACCTGCGGGGCGTCGACGACGGTCTGCCCGTTGAGGCTGAGGATGCGGTCGCCGGACTCTAGTCCGCCACGCGCGGCCGGCGTGTCGGCCTCGACCTGACCGACCACGGGGGCCAGCGGCGCCCCGCTGATGCCGATTTTTTCGTATACGGCGGCGCTGTCCGGTGCGCCGGGCGGCAGTTTGCTCAAGGCCAACGTCACCGCGCGGGACTGACCCCGGGCGTCGGCAACCTCGATCGCGGTATCGCGGTGCAGCGCCGCGGCCTCGTAGATGGCCTGCATCGCGTTGCTCATCGAGTCGACTTTCTCGCCGCCGACCGCGAGGAGGCGGTCGCCTGCGGCGAGACCCGCTTCGGCAGCCAGGCCCTTCGGCGGGCCGATCACCGGTTGGTAGTCGGGTCGACCGATCACGAACATCGCCCAGAATGCGGCGATCGTGAACAAGATGTTGAATGCGGGGCCGGCTGCGGCGATCGCGATGCGCTGCCACGGCGGTTTCGAGTAGAACTCCCCTGGCTCGCGCGCCGCGGTGACGGGGTCGTCGGCCTCGCGCTGGTCGAGGAACTTGACGTAGCCGCCGAGCGGAATCGCACCGATCGCCCACTCCGTGCCGTCGCGCCGGAACGAGGCGATCGGCTGGCCGAAGCCGATCGAGAAGCGCAGCACGCGCACGCCGCAGCGTCGCGCGACCCAGTAGTGGCCGAATTCGTGGAAGGTCACGAGCACACCGAGGGTGACGGCGAGCCAGAAGATGGAACCGAAAAATTCGCTCATGAGGACATCAAACCGAAGGAACAACGTCGCTCCCCGTCTGTCGGGGGAGGCGGAACGGAAGGAAAATCAGCAAAAACCGTGGCGCATCTTAATTTGTGCGGTTCTGCGGGCCGTTAAATCCACGTAAAGCAGGTGTTCGAGACCCGCCACCGGTTCAGCAGAGATTGCGGCGAGGGTGGCTTCGATCAACTCCGCGATCGCGAGAAATGGCAGGCTGCCTTCGAGGAACGCGGCGACCGCGACCTCGTTCGCCGCATTGAGCACGGTCGGCGCCGTGCCGCCGACTTCGAGCGCGCGGTAGGCGAGGTCCAGGCAGCGGAACGTGTCGCGCGCGGGCGCTTCGAACCGCAGCGCGCCGGCGGCGACAAGATCGAGCGGGGCGACGCCGGCCTCGATGCGCTCGGGCCAGGCCAGTGCGTGCGCGAGCGCGGTGCGCATGTCCGGATTGCCGAGCTGGGCGAGTACCGAGCCGTCCGCGAATTCGACCAGCGAATGCACGAGGCTCTGCGGGTGCACGACGACCTCGATTTGCGCCGGCGTCGCACCGAACAGCCAGTGCGCCTCGATCACCTCGAGACCCTTGTTCATCAGCGTCGCCGAATCGACCGAGATTTTGCGGCCCATGCTCCATTTCGGGTGCGCGCAGGCCTGGTCGGGCGTGATCGCGGCGAGTTCCGCGCGATTCTTGCCGCGGAACGGGCCGCCGGACGCGGTCAGCAGGATGCGACGGGCCCCGGCTTGCGCAAGATCGAGCCCGCGGCCCGGCAGGCACTGGAAGATCGCATTGTGCTCGGAATCGATCGGAATCAGCTCGCCACCGCCGTCACGAATCGCATCGAGCAGAAGCGGGCCGGCCATCACGACCGACTCCTTGTTTGCGAGCAGCAGGCGTTTGCCCGCGCGCGCGGCGGCCAGTGTGGATTCCAGGCCCGCAGCGCCGACGATCGCGGCAACGACGCTGTCGCACGACTCGCTCGCGGCCGCTTCGCTCAGCGCCGCGGTGCCGGCGGCGGCGCGCGTGGACAGGCCGGCCGCGGCCAGCTTGTCGCGCAGCGAAGTTTCCAGCGCCGCGTCGGCGATCACCGCGAGATCGGGCCGGAAGCGCACGCACAAGGCGACGAGTTCGTCGACCTTGCGGTGCGCGGCGAGCACGCTTGCGCGAAACCGTTCGGGATGGCGCGCGATCACATCGAGCGCGCTCGCGCCGATCGAGCCGGTCGCGCCGAGTACCGCGACCCTCCTCATAGTCCCAGCAGGGCCTTGCCCAGCGCGAAGAACGGCAGCGCGGCAAACACGCCGTCGAGGCGGTCGCAGACGCCGCCATGGCCGGGAAAAAGATTGCCCGAGTCCTTCACTCCCGCGTGCCGCTTGATCAGGCTTTCGAACAGGTCACCGACGACCGAAAACGCGACGCTTATAAGGGCGACGAGGACGAGCAGCACGAGTGTCACGCCGCGTACGTCGAGCAGCCAGCCACCGATCGCGGCGAACACGGCCGAGCCGATCAGCGCGCCGTACAGCCCTTCGCGGGTTTTGCCCGGACTGATGTTCGGCGCGAGTTTGGTTCTGCCCCAGCGGCTGCCGGCGAAGTAGGCGATCGAATCGGCGGACCAGACCATGAACATCGCATACAGCGCCCAGGTGTGCGGGATGGCTTGCGTCTGGTGGATGCGCATCAAGCCTGCGAACGCCGGCAGGATCGCGAGCATGCCGGCGGCGAGTTTGAGTGCGGTGTGCTCGCGTGTCGGCGATGCGGCAAACGAAAAGTTCTTGAGCCAGAAAATCATCGCGATCCAGGCGATGCAACCCAGGATGATGAAGGCCCACCACAACGTGATGCTCGAGGTGAAATACAGCGCGAGCATTGCGCCGACTCCGATCGCGACCGCGACCGCGCGCCACGGGCGCGAGCGCATGCCCGACATCCGCGTCCATTCCCACATGCCGATGCCGCAAATCAGGCCGATGCTGCCGACAAAGGCCGGCGTCGGCACGAACAGCATCAGGGCAATTCCCAGCGGGGCGAGCAGCAGCGCCGTTATGATCCTTTGCTTCAATGTGCCCCCGAATATGCGCTTGAAACCTGGGCACTCGTTTTACCATATCGCCGTTCGCGCGCGGCAAAATCGGCGATCGCCGCGTCGAGGTGGTCGGCATCGAAGTCCGGCCAGAGCGCGTCGGAGAAGACCAGTTCGGCATAGGCAAGCTGCCAGAGCAGGAAATTGCTCACGCGCTTCTCGCCGCCGGTACGGATGAACAGGTCGAGCGGTGGCAGGTCGGCGAGGGCGAAGTGGCTGCCAAGCTGCGCCTCGTCGATCCGTGTCGCGTCGATTTCCCCGCGCACGGCGGCCTGGGCGACCTGCCGCGCCGCCTGCGCGATGTCCCAGCGGCCGCCGTAGTTGACCGCGATGTTGAGCGCGAGCTTGGTGTTGCCCGTGGTCTTGTCCATCGCCGCGAGCATGCGCTCGCGCAGCGCCGGCGCGAACGCGGCCAGCTCGCCGATGAAGCGGATGCGCACGCCATGGCCATGCAATTCGCCGACTTCGCGATCCAGCGCCTTGAGGAACAGCTCCATCAGCGCGCCGACCTCGTCCTTCGGTCGCTGCCAGTTTTCCGAGGAGAACGCGAACAGGGTCAGCGCTTCGATGCCGCGACGCAGGCAGGCCTCGATGATCGCGCGCACGGCCTTCTGTCCGGCACGATGGCCGAATGTGCGCGGGCGGTGGCGCTGCTTGGCCCAGCGGCCGTTGCCGTCCATGACGATGGCCACATGACGTGGGACTTTGGTTGGATTTTCCACTCGCGCTGTTCTTCGCTCGTCATTCCCGCACAGGCGGGAATCCAGTTCTTTTTTTCGCTCATCGTTCCGGCGAAAGCCGGAACCCAGTGTTTTTGCTTTTGATCTTGGGTTTGCGAAGAGCCAGAGCTTCCACTTGCCTTCCAGGCGAGCGGGTTACTTTCTTTGCTCGTGCAAAGAAAGGTAACCAAGGAAACACGCCACGGATGCCGCGCCCTCCGCGCTGCGGGTACGCCTGGGTTCGCTCGACGTACATTCCTGTACGTTGGCGAACTCGCACGCATCCTGCGCGCGATCCTTGCGGACGATTCCGTCATGCCGTGGCCGCGGCAAACGGGGCCCGAAGATCAAAAAATGCCTGCACCGCGTCATTCCCGCTTTCACGGGAAAGACGATCAATTTGGCTCTTACATCGCCATCAATTCGTCTTCCTTGGCCTTGACCACGCCGTCGACGTCCTTGACGAACTTGTCGGTGAGCTTTTGCATGTCGTCTTCGGCGCGGCGTTCCTCGTCTTCGGTGATCTTCTTGTCCTTGAGCAGTTCCTTGACCTGATGCAGCGCGTCGCGGCGCACGTTGCGGATCGCGATCTTCGCGTTCTCGCCTTCGTGGGAGACGTGCTTGGACAGTTCCTTGCGCCGCTCCTGGGTGAGCGCCGGGATGTTGATGCGGATCACCGTGCCGGCCGTGGTCGGGGTGAAGCCCAGGTTCGCTGCGATGATGGCCTTCTCGACCGCGGGCACCATCGGTTTTTCCCATGGCGTGATCGTCAGTGAACGCGCGTCGGCGACGGCGATGTTGGCGACCTGGCTGATCGGCACGTCGGAGCCGTAGTAGTTGACCTTGAGGTGATCGACCAGGGCGGTGCTGGCGCGGCCGGTGCGCAGGCGCGTGAGTTCATGCTTGAGCGCGTCGACGCTCTTGGTCATGCGCGTTTGCGCGTCCGATTTGATGTTGTTGAGCATGACGACCTCCGCGTCTCTGGTGAAGATTGCGGAGTATAGCAGCGGCGTCGCAGCTGACGCGGGCGGCCGAGGCCGTCGGCAGGTGCGCGGGCGCCGGGGTAGCGGCGCGGCGGATCGCGATGCAGGCATTCCAGCGCGATCGCCTCGAGGTCGTGCGGGTGGTGGACGCAAGCGCCCGCAGCGGCGCGGGAACGGTCTCGCGCACGAGTTGCAGGTTTGACTGTGACATATCGGCGAGACGCGGCGGACGACTGGCAAGGGGAGCGTAGAGGATCGTGCCCGGCCAGCCCCAAGATGTCCGCTGCGGGTACGAGGTTTAACGGGTCCACCGGGACCTGCGCTGATGTCGTGCAGCTGGGGATGCAGGAGATCTCCCCGGCGTTTTCGTCGGCGCCGACCGCGTCGCCCGGGTCGAGCTGCGGGGGCGGCCGAAGGCGGTCGCGTGGTCAACACCATTCTCGCCGATCGACACGTTGCCGGGCTTGAGTCCCGGATACAGCACGTCGAACCGGCGCACGCGCTCGATCGCCTCGGCGACGGTTCGCGTGTTCACGGCGGCTGGCTCTTTCGCGTCAGGACCGTGTGCAAGATTGCCTGTTCCGCCCGCAGTTGCTCGTGCGATGTGACCGTGTCGACGAGTTCCTCGCCCGCAAGCTCGCGCAAGCGCTTGAGCGCGACGAGCAACGCAAGCGGGCGCGAGGACAGCGCCTGCGCCGCGGCGTCGAGTTCGCCGGGTGCCGGTTCGCAGGCGAGGAACGGCTCGAGCGCATCGTACATGGCGAGATGCCCGCCGCGCTGTACTTCCGCGCGCAACCCGCGCAACGCCCGGGCGACGACTTCCAGGGCGAAACCGCGTTCGTAAGCCTGCGCGGGTGTCGTCGTTTCGCTATCGGCGAAGTCGCGCAGATAGCGGGCTTCCAGCTCTGCCGGGACGGCGGCGTCGTCGTTGTGGGCGTCGATGGGTTCGCGCCAGTCGCGACCGAGAAAGGCCTCCAGGCGTTCGAGCAGATAGAGACGGAACTGGCCACGTTCGAGGGCCGCGCGATGGTCGCGGAAATCACGCGTCAGGCTGCCGATGAAGCTGTGCGCGATGTCTTCCGCGATCGCCGGGGCATGGCCGCTGCGGCGGGTATAGGCGTAGACCGGATACCAGTAGCGTTGCACGAGCTCGGCCAGCGCGACCCGCGCCTCACCCGGCGCGGTCGCGGCGGTCCGTGTGAAGACCGACCAGCGTGTGGTCGCGAAACGATCGATGCGATGGCTGGGCGAAGACATCATGGCCGCTCGATTCGACAGGGCTCAACGCATCTTCACGATTCAGCGTCGTCGATTACATCGCGGCCACCGGCGACGGTTCACGGGCAGTTTTTCATTGCATCGCCACACCGAGGGCTTTGCGCAACTCGAGCATTTCCGATTCGAGATCCTCGCCTCCGTTCGTCGTCTGCATGAGCTCCTCACGCACGAGTTCGCGCAATCGATGGCGCAGCCGGTGTACCGCCACGGCCAGGGTGTTGCGCCGCACGTTGAGGGTGGCGGCGGCGCGCGCGTAGTCGTCTTCGTCCGGACGCTCGATGAGGAATTCCTGCAGTCGATCGAACCACTCGAGCCTGCCTCCCTGTTCCGCTTCGTTGCGCAGCCTGGCGAGGGCGGCGTCGAGCACGGCAACTGCCCAACTGCGTTCGAATGCCGCTTCCGGCGTCGCTTCGGAAGACGCGGCCCGGATATTGTCCCCGCTCTCGGTCAGCAACGGCTCGAAATGAACGCCGCCGCCGCGCTTGAGCGTCTGATCTCCGACGTCGGCATTGATCAGGAAACGTTTCAGCGCGGTGAGCAGGAACGCGCGGAAACGCCCGCGGGCCGGGTCCGCGTGGACGTGCCAGGCCAGTTCGAGAAAGCGCGTGAAGAAAGCCTGCGCGAGATCCTCGGCCGTATCGGGTGCATAACCGCGGCTGCGGATGTAGGCGAGCACCGGCGGGCGATAGGTGCGGCACAAGGATTCCAGGGCCGCGCGCTGCTCAGTGCCGCTGCGGGCACGCAGCACCACGCTCCAGCGAGTCGTGTCGAATTGGGCCATCCGCCGATTTCCGGTACAAATCCCAGTGCATACGCGAGTCTGCCACAAATTCCCGGGATCTGTCGGCGGCTTTCGTCAGAGAAGGCCGCACCGGCGCAGCGGTATGCCGCTCGCGGACGCGTGAGATGTGTCGGGCACGGGCTGCTTGGTCCGCGCGTCGGCCGCCGTGTCGCCGCGCGGCGGACCGACGCCGCGCCCTGCGTCAATGTCCGGCAAACGCGGTCAGGTTGCGCGTATCGTACTCGCGGGTGAAATTGTCGTAGCGCGATCTCACGAACGTATAGGATGTCCGATATTCCGGATACGCGGTCGCCGCGCCGAACAGCATGCCGATCTCGCGGCTGCTGAAGTTGCGGCGGATCTCGGCATGAAATGCGGCGCATTGCTGCATGGAGTTCGGCGGCGTGCAATCGGTAGTGAGCTTCGATGGTGCGGCCGCGGCGCGGGCGGGCGCGGAACTCACGGTAACCGGTTTCAGCGGCGCCTGAGGCTCGGCCGCATTCGCGGCAATGGCGAACAGCAAACTGGCGATGACGATGTGCTGGTTGGGTTTCACGACAATCTCCGTATGCGGGGGTGGCGGGAAAGCGGATGCGATCTGTCAGATGCACCCACGCCCCGAAAGCTGGCGGCCGACTCGGGAATTGCGCGACGGCCGCCGTCACCGATCTACTACGGCAAGGCGTGCCAGACATTACACGCCCGCGCACGCGAATCGCGCATGCATGCGCGCGATGTCACGGGTTGGTTGCGGCAAAGTATATAAATTCAAATTGTGTCAGGCGGCCATTTCCGGGCGCGCCGGTCGGTCGCCGCGCACGCCGGGCGTGAGATCGCCGCCGCGGCCCTTGTCGCCGACGTGCGGCAACGCCCGGTGGCCGCGCGTGTTCAGAACCTTTGCTGGTAGCTGGCGTAGAAAAACCGGCCAGGTGCGTCGTAGTCGGGAAAGAACGAGTTGAACAGAGCCGAACGCGCAACCGGCGGCGAGCGGCCGAACGCGTTGCGCGCGCCGAGCGTGAAACGTCCATGCCACGGCGCTTCCCAACTGCCTTCCAGGTCCGTGAAGGTCACGCTCGGCACGTGGTTTTGCGGCGCGGCGGCACCGCCGATCACGTGATCGGGAGCGGTGCACAACATGCGCAGCGATGGGTCGTGGAGCCGGGCGGCGAGATCGGTGACGCCACTGCAGTCCTCGTCGATATCCGAGAAATAGCGCGTGGTGATCGACGCGCCGAAAGCGCCGTTTTCCCAGACCAGCTGCAGTTGCGAACGTACACGCCAGATCACGCCGAACAGACCGCCGCTGTCGGCACTCGGGGCGTGCGTTCCGGCGATGTTGCCGGTTGCGATCGAGCCGTCGGCCAGCAACGTACCCGGGCCGGGTTTGCCGATCTCGCCGAAGTAGTCGACGTAGTTCAGGGTCCAGTACACGCCGATGCGGCCGACCGGCATGGCGCGCCGATAGCGGAGCGCAAAGTCGTAGCCTTCGGTCTCGATGCCGCCGGCGAGATTCTGCGGCAGGTCGATCACCTGCGCGAGCGTGCCGTCGGCGGCGCGCGTGATCTGCGCGCACGCGACGTCGCGGTTGCGCCGATAGCAGTCGTCGACAACCGCCTGCAAGCCGGTGTCGCCGATCGCGTTGTACAGACGAAGGTCGTACCAGTCCAGGTTCGCGTCGAGCCCTTCGATCCAGCCCGGAGTGAACACGAGGCCGACGCCGCGCGAGCGCGAGGTCTCCGGCTGCAACCGCGGGTTTCCACGCGAGATCGGGCGCGTGAGTTCCTGCGTGGAGTCGACGTTCGCCGGCACACCGAGTGCGGCACAGCGCGCCGACACCGCCGGCGTCGGCGGCGGCTCGTTGCGCGGGTCACAGGGATCATCGGGTCCGGCGTTGCCGATGCCGGTTGCCGCGCCCTGGAACAACTCGAAGATCGCCGGTGCGCGGAAGCCCTGCGCGTAGTTGGCGCGCACGAGCACATCGTCGACGATTTCCCAGCGCAGGCCGAACTGCGAATTCGTCGTGCCGCCGAAATTGGAGTAGCGGGAATGGCGCGTGCCGACGGTCAGGTCGAGTTTGCGTGCGAACGGCTTGTCGGCAAGCAGGCCCGCATCGAGTTCCAGGTAGGCTTCGGTGATCGAATAGGCGCCGCTGGTTGAATCGGCGGTGCCGCCGTTGCCATTTTCATTGCCGCTCGCGCGCAGCGGGTCCTCGATGGCCGCGCCGCTTTCGCGGCGATGATCGACGCCGGCGGCGAAGGCGAGCGCACCGCCGGGCAGCACCAGCAGTCCGGGCGAGCTCACGTGCGCGTCGAGCACGTGCGAGCCATCGCGTTGGCGGTTGGTCTCTGGCGCATCGACGTAGGCGAGCATCGCCGGCGTGATCGAGCCGGGTGGGCCGAACAAGTCCAGCGACACGCAGCCGTCGATCGGAGCGTCGGGTGCGCCGCAGCGTGGCAGGCCGCCGGCATCGCGAAACGACGGCCCGAGGGCCAGCGCAAGCTTGCGGTTGTCTGCATATGGGCCGGTGTGTTCGCGCTCGGCCACGCGCGTGACGGTCGCGTCGACGGCCCAGGAGAAGTTGCGATGGAACAGGTCGAAAGCGCCGTCGAGCCCGGCGTGCAAGCGGCGTGTGTCTGCCGTTTGCTCGAAGATGCGTGGACCGCCTTCGACGAGGCGCCGGTTCGCGGCGATGATCGGTTCGCCGAACGGGTTGTATGCGTTGCCCGCCGCGATCGGGATTGCTGCCGGGTCGCTCGGAAAGCGCGCGTCGAGGCGGATCAACGGCGGCGCCATCTGCTGCGTCGACCCGCGCCGGGTGAACAGTGCGTCGGCGGCGAAAGCGAGCCGGGGCGAGAATTCGTACCGCGCATGGGCGAACACGGCGCGACGCGTTTGCGGCGTTTGCAGATAGTTCAGCGGGGCGTAGTTGTACGTGTCGGCGAGCGGGTTGAAGTTGCGGAAATCCGCAGGCGAGGTGCCGCCGCGACCGTCGATCAACCGCAGATATGGCGGCCGCGGATGCGAGGCGAGCAGAAACCGCGTGAACGGTGTGGTGGGCGAGCCGGTCGCGTCGAGCGGCAGGCCGAAGTTGGGTACTGCGGAGATCACACGATTGCCGGCAAAAATCGCATCGTCGCGGCTCCACTCCGCGCCGCCCGATGCGCTCCAGTGTTCTCCCTTGCGGCCAAAGCCCAGATCGACTTTGCGGCGCCTGCCGTCATCGTAGTCGGTCTGCGCATGGTAGAGGTCGAGTTGGCCGCCGGAATGGTTCTGCCGCGTGACGATGTTGATCACGCCGGCAATGGCATCGGAGCCGTAGATCGCGGATGCGGAATCGAGCAGTACTTCGACGCGCTCGACCACTCCGACCGGGATTGCGCTCAGATCCACCGCGCCACCGATGTCGGAGACGAAGCGGTTGCCGTCGAGCAGCACCAGGGTACGATTGAAGCCGAGGCTGCGCAGGTTGACGAGCTGCTCGCCGCTGCCGCCATTGTTGATGTTCCGATTCAGCGTCGAACCGTTGGCGGAGAGGCCTTGCACGACGTCGGAGATGCTGGTCAGGCCGCTGCGCTCGATCTGCGCGCGATCAAGGATCAGCATCGGATGCTGGGTCTGCAGATCGATGGCGCGGATGTGCGAGCCGACGACTTCGATCGTGCCCAGTACTTGCGCATCCGGCGTTTCCTGCGCCCGTGCGCAAGTGAACGCCAGCGCCAGGCAAAGCGCGCACGACCGGCGGCAGCGGACCGAGGTGTGCTTCATCGGGCGCTGCCTTGGCCGGTACCGGCATCGTCTCGCTCCAGCGTGGCGGCGAAGAACAGCGGTGCTTCCATGGGCCCGTCGGCGACGTCGAAGCGCAGGCCGCGGATCGGGCCGGTCGCCTTCGGCACGTCGAGGGTGACGGCATAGACGAGTGAAGAAGGTTCTGTGCCGTCGCCACTGCGCACGCTTGCGCTGTTCGCGCCGGCCCAGGCGATGCGCGCGCTCGCCGCGGCGTTGTTCGGATTGAACGAGACCACGTCGCGCACGGTGCGGATTTCGAGCGCAACTTCATGGCTGTCCGCAGCGAGCAGCACGACGTGGGCGAACGGGCGCGGTGGCACGCCACGGTTCATCGGAATGTGCATGAAGGCGAGCACGTGCACGCGCCGCGCGACGATGTCCGGCACGGCGACGACGGCACTGCGGCGCAGTTGCGGCGCGATCGCCAGCGCGCTGTCGCCGCCGCTGAGCTGCACGCCGCCGTCGACGCGATAATCGACACCGAGAAAGCGCTGCGCGCCCGGCGCCAGCGTCGGCAGGTCGCCGCCGGCGGCCGGTTCGTTCCAGACCTTGCCGACGAGCGGCACGTTCACTGCCGCGGTGAGATCGAGTGGAATGTAGCGCGGATCGATCTCGGCGCCCGCTGCCGCCGCGAAAGCGATCGGCGCGGTCTGTGCGGCGTCGACGGATGACGCCGCGGCCGGCGCGGAGTTGTGCAGCTGCATGCGCAACGCGTCGAGGTCGGCATCGGTCAGGCCTTGTGCCGGATCGGGGTCGAGTATGCGTGCAAGGCGCGTCAACGCAGTGGCGGCAAGTTCGGTGTGTGGCAGTTCCCAGAGCAGCCAGCGGCCATTGATCGTGCGCGCGAGCAGGCGCCTGCCGTCCGGCGAGAAGGCCAGCTTGGCGATGCCGTCGTCGCCGGTGATCGGCGCGGTCAGCGATGCGGACAGGCGCCGCCCCGTGCGCGTGTCAATCAGGTGCACGGCATTGCGCGTGGCGAGGGCCGCGCGCGTGCCGTCGGCAGCGAGCGCAAAGTCGTACATGGCGTCGGGAATCGCTTCGCCGAGAGCGCTGCGCAGGTGGCCGTCGCCGGCGAACGAGATCAATGCCTCTCTACCGCCGCGATGCACGATCAGACCGTCGCCGCGTGCGCGCAACACGGCGTTGACCTGTACTCGTGGCTGCCCGCTCAGGGTCAGTTCGCGGCAGGCGTCCAGATCCCAGCGCTTCAGCTCCGATCCCGCCGCGGTCGAGGTGACGAACCAGGCACTGCGCCCGTCTGCAGCCAGGGCAAAATTCCACAGTTCGCCGAGTTTCGGCGCGCACGATACCGCGCCGCCTTCGAGTGCAACGCGCAGCGGGCCGGTGCTGGCGTGGCTGGCGCTGTTCCAGGTCATGACCAGGGCGTAGCGACCCTGTGCATCGATCTTGAGGTCGTTTATCGAATCGACCTCGAATGGTGTTCCGTGCACGGCGCCACGGGTGAGGTCGATCAGGTGTATGCGCTCACGCAGGACGTCGCCGTTGTAGGCCGCGGTGGTCAGCACGAGCAACGGTGCGGCTTGCGCAAACACCGCTCGCAGCGGCGTCTGCGGAAGCAGTATGGGCGTACCGCGCAGTTGCCAGGTGGCGGGGTCGATGACGCGCACGCTGCGGCCGGCGATGGTTGCCAGCGCATGGCCGTCGGGCGACAGCTCGGCAAAGCGCACCGGTTCGGGATGGCGCAACGGTGGTGAGATCGGTGCGCCAGTTGCGGCGTCGGCGATACGCACCGTACTGTCGTCGACCGTGACGAGTTGCTTGCCGTCGAAGGTCAGCACCTGCGCTGGCAGCGCCGCGGCGTGCGCTTCGAACAGCGCCGAGGGCGGCAGGCGCCAGATCTCGAGCAAGCCGCTGTCGCCGCCAAGGACGAGCCTGCGTGCAGTTGCCGAGACGTCGAAGGCGGTGCCGAAGTCCGGATGGCCGCGCAAGCGCGCGGCGCCTGGCACAGCCGCGTTGTTGAACGGCGCAGGCGGCGTCAAGGTGGCCTGGTTCAATTCGGAATTGGCGTTGTCGAAGGTGCCGCCGCCGAACAGGGTGTCGCCGGCGAAGCGCAGCAGCGAGGCGCCGCTGCTCTCGTGCAGAAAGCTCAGCGGGACGGTACGCGGCAGCAGCGTGGCGACATCCCACAGCCGCACCTGGCCGCTCTCGTCGATTGCGGCAAGCGTGCGATCGTCGGCGCTGAATTCGACGCGCAGCACGCGCGCGGTCGGGCCGGAGCCGAGTTCGACCGCGTGTCCATCCGCGACGTCGATCAGGCGGACCGCGCCGTTGACGCTGCCGAGCGCGAGCCAGCGCCCGTCGCGACTGAATCGCCACGCCCGCACCAGGCTGGTCTGCGGCAGTTGCAACTGCCAGCGTGGCGTCAGATTCGGCACCTCGTACAGCCCCAGGTGCGCCGAGTCGCGTGTGCCGAGCCAAGTGTGGCCGTCGGGCGCCGGCAGCCAGAAGTCGGCGACCAGTGTCGTCGAGCGGGTGTGTTTGGGTCCGATCGCGCGCCAGCCATCCACCTCGTAAAACTGCGCCGAATCGGGCCAGCGCAGCGATTTGTCGGAACGGAAACGCACCAGCGCGCGATGTGCCGTGTCGTCGTAGACGATGTCGGCCTGTTTTTCGGCGAGGCCCTGCGGCCAGAGCACACGGCCGTCGCGGGCATCGAAGGCGATCATGTCCGAGTAGCGCGGTACGGGTACGACCGGCTGTTCGATCGGCGTCACCAGCAGGAAACGGCCGTCAGCGGTGTAGTGCAGGCCGGTCTGCGGCGCACCGTAGTCGCCACCTGCCATCAGGAAGGTGCGGTTGTCGCTGACGACCGCCCAAGTCTGGTGCAGGTTGTCGAGTTCGTACTGGCGCACGTGGCGTGGGCCGTCCCAGATGCGCGTCCCGGTGGCGACGGCGAAGTGGCGGCCGTCCGGCGCGATCGCAACCGAGGTCGCGCGCTCGGCGGGCGGCAGTCGGATCAGATCGATCAGCCGCGGCGCGTTGGCGAGGATCGTACCGATGCGCTGGCGTTCGATCGCGGCCTCCTCGGCGCGGTCAGCGGCCTCCATTTCGGCGAGATTGGCGATAAGCGGGCGCAGACTGCGGAAACCATCACCCTCGGCGAGCGCCTGTTGCGCGGTCTGCGCGCGTGTCGCCCAAAGGTTGTCGCGTGCGTCAATCGCACTGCTTTCGGCGCGGCGCCATTGCAAAGTCGTGGCGAGGATGCCGACGACGAGCGCGCCGAATGCAAGCAACGCGGTCGCGGCGAGCTTCGGCTCGCGCCGCGCCCAGCGCAGCAGGCGCGGCGCTGCGCCGAGCGGGCGCGCGTGCACGCCGCGGCCATCGAGAAAGCGGCCGAGATCATCGGCCAGGTCGCGCGCGCTTGCGTAGCGAGCGGGCGCGTCGCGCAGCATGCACTTGCCGATGATTGCCTCGAGATCGCGCGGCAGGCCCGGTGCGCGGCGCCGCGGGTTGTCGACATTGCCCTTGAGCACCAGTTTGAGCGTTTCCTGCGGTGAGGCGGCTAGAAACGGCGGCTGTCCGCAGACCAGTTCGTAGCCGATCGCTCCGAGGCCCCAGATGTCGGTCGCCGGGGTGATACGCGCGGTGCGCGGCGCGGCCTGCTCGGGCGCCATGTAGCTGGGCGTGCCGGAGATTTCCTCGTGGTTGGCGACGAGCGCGGTATCGAGGCGGCGCGCGAGGCCGAAATCGGCAACGTGGGGCACACCGTCCTCGTCGAGCAGGACATTGGCCGGTTTGAGGTCGAGGTGCAGCACGCCAAGCCGATGTGCATAGTCGACGGCCTCGGCCACGGTGCGCAGCAACTGTGCGGCGCGCCGCGGTGCGAGCCTGCCTTGTTCGCGCAGCAGCTGTGCCAGCGAGCCGCCTTGGATCAGGCGCATGCTGAAGTAGTGCATCTCGTCCTGGCTGCCGACCTCGTAGATCGGCACTATGTTCGGATGCTGCATGCGTGCGGCGTTTTGCGCCTCGCGGCGGAAGCGCTCGATGAATTCGTGCGAAGCCCACGGCCCGGCGGCGAGGAGCTTGAGCGCCACATCGCGATCGAGCCCCTGCTGGCGCGCGCGGTAAACCACACCCATGCCGCCTTCGCCGATCAGTTCGACGAGTTCATAGTCGCCGAAATGGCGCTGCGCCGGATCGGCGAGGTCCAGTTCCAGCGAGGCGATCGGCACCAGCGCGAGGTGGCGACCGAAGGCGGGAGCGTTGCTCCGCGCCGCCGCACGCGCAAAGGCGAGTTGCGCGAGCCGCGACATTTCGCCGGCGCCAAGCGTTGCGGACCGGCCGTCCGCACATCTGTTTGCCGACGCGTCGGCGATGGGCGCGGACATCAGCCTTGCGCTCCGCCGAGTTCGATGAGCAGGACGTCCTGCTCGGAGGCGAGATCGGCCTCCGATGCGACCGTATCGGCGAGTTCGTCGGCGACGAGTTCGCGGAAACGCTGACGCAGGCGCTTTAGCGCCAGCGTCAGCACCAGCGGCCGGCTGCCGAGTTTCGCGGCGATGGCCTCGTATTCGCCACTGACCGGCTCGCGCGCGAGCAGGGGCTCGAGCCGTTCGTACATGTCGAGGTGGCCGGTCTGTCGCGCCTCGCTGCGCAGCCGCCGCAGGGTGCGGTCGAGAATCTGCAAGGCAAACGCACGCTGGAAACTCTGCTCGGGCGAAGGCGCGTCGACCGGCTCACGCCGATAACGGTCCTCCAGTCCGTCCGGCGTTTCGCGATCGTTGGCCGGCGACATCGCTGCGGGGCGATCCTTGGCGGCGAGGAAGCTGCGCAGCCGGGCGAGCAAGTAGACTCGATACGGACCCTGCGCCGTCGACCCGCCATCCGGCACGGGCGCAGTTTCGCCGGTGAGCTGACTCAGAAATCCTTGGGTCAGCGCGGCGGCGGCGGCGGACGTGTGTCCGCAGCGGCGCAGATAGACGTACACCGGATAGCGGAAGCGATTCGACAATTCACCCAGCGCATTGCGTGCCCCGTCCGCCTCCGCTGTGCCGACGTGCGTCGCGATCGACCAGCGTGTCGCCGCGAATCGCTCCTGCGTATCGATGGAAATGGAGGTCATTTCGCTCCCCGGAATGGTTTTCGCGACATTTTGCATACGGCGATTGCAGGCGGCGATTGCAGGCGGTGATTGCAGGCGGTGATTGCAACCGGCGATTGCATCCGGAACGCGTTCGACCGCTCGCGCCGCGCTTGCGCGATCACGGCGGCGGCGCTATCCGGGCGCGAGCAGGTGCGGCAAGGTTTTGTGCATGTGGTCGATTTCTTGGTCGAATGAGGCGGCGTCCGCGGCGGTCTCCGCCAATTCTTCGCGCACGCACGCCTGCAAACGTGCACGCAGGCGGTGCACCGCGACCGCGAGCGTGCCGCGCTTCATCTGTAGAGTTTCGGCCAGGCGCGCATAGTCGTCTTCGCTGGGACGTTCGATCAGGAATTCGCTGAGCGCGTCGAACAGGTCTGTTTTTCCGGCCTTGGCGATCTCGGCCTGCAGACGATGCAGCGCGGCGCGCAGAACGGTTTCAGCCCAGCTGCGCTCGAAAACCTGTTCCGGCGTGGTCGGCTGCCGGGCGTCGTCGAGCTGGTCGTGCGTGTCGATCGCATCGAGCGGCGCATGCTGGACGGCACCGCCACGCTTGAGCGCACGTTCGCGATCGACCTCGTCACCGAGAAAATGCTTGAGCGCGGTCAGCAGGAGGGAGCGGAAGCGGCCGCGCGCCGGATCGGCTTGCGCATGAACGGCGCGTTCGATGAAGCTGACGAAGAAGCCTTGGGCGAGATCCTCGGCGACATCAGGTGCGTGACCGCGCGCGCGGATGTAGGCGAGCACGGGAGGGCGATAGGTGCGGCAAAGCGATTCCAGGGCTGCGCGCGCGTCGGCCTGTTCACCGCGGCTGCGCAGCACCACGCTCCAATGCGTCGTTTCGAACCGGCTCATCGGCACGTCCCCGGATTTGACGCCGGTCACAGTCTGCCACAAACGCATGCCGACGCGGCAAGCCGCGCGCGCGCGGTGTGCATGCATCCTGGCCCAGCGATCGGAACAAAGCCGGCCCCGCTCCAGGCGGGGCCGATTCCAGGCAGGCGGAATACTGGCTGCAGGATCACTTGGTCGATGCGAATGCGGTCAGATGCTGCTCGTCGTAGGCGCGTGCGAAAGCATCGTAGCGGCGGACGACGTTGTCGTACGACGAACGGTACTCGGGGTATGCGGTCGCGGCGCCAAACAACATGCCGATTTCGCGGCCGTTGAAGTTGCGGCGGATTTCGTTGTGAAAGGCGGCGCACTCGGCCATGCTGTTGGGCGGCGTGCAGTCGAGCGTGTGGCCGCTGCGCGGGGCCTTTGCGGACGAGCGTTCCGAATGCACGACGACCGACGAGAGGGACGATTGCGGGTCCGCCTGGGCGACGCTGGCTGCGGCGACAAGGGCGATTGCGATGCTGAGTAGACGGGTTTTCACGGCATGCTCCTCGAAATGATGGATGGGCGGAATTTTCCTGAATCGAGGATGCGGCCCGTCCGTTTGACCGCACCCTCTCCCTGACACACGGCCTTTGCATCGTGCAGTGGCTGAAGTTTTTGCCTTCGACCTAGAGTGCGGAAACCGGTGCGGACGATTACAGCGCCGGGCGGCTGGCGGGAAAAACACGCGCGCAGGCAGACGCGCACGCGTTGCGCGCGCGCGGGGGAAACATCGGTGATCGGGAGCTAGGGCTTGCCGGTGTCGACCAGTGTGCCGACCGCTTCGCCGCGCACGATGCGCATCAGATCACCTTCGCGGCTCATGTCGTAGATGCGCAGTGGCAGCTTGTTGTCGCGGCAAAGCGCGATCGCGGCGGTGTCCATCACCGCGAGCTTGCGTTCGATCACCTGGTCGTAGCTCAGGCGCTCGTAGCGTGTCGCGCTCGCGTCCTTCTTCGGATCGGCCGTGTACACGCCGTCGACCTTGGTCGCCTTGAGCACGAGGTCGGCACCGATCTCGATCGCGCGCAGCGCGGCGGCCGAGTCGGTGGTGAAGAACGGATTGCCGGTGCCGGCGGCGAAGATCGCGATGCGGCCTTTTTCGAGATGGCGGATCGCGCGGCGACGGATGAAATCCTCGCAGACTTCGTTGATCTTGATCGCGCTCATCACGCGCGCTTCGCCGCCGGATTTCTCGACCGCATCCTGCATCGCGAGCGCGTTGATGACGGTGGCGAGCATGCCCATGTGGTCGCCAGTGACGCGATCCATGCCGGCCGCGGCGAGGCCTTCACCGCGGAAGATGTTGCCGCCGCCGATCACCATGCCGACCTGCACGCCGGCGCGCTCCACTTCGATCGTTTCGCGCGCGAGGCGGTAGATCACCTTCGGGTCGATGCCGTAGTCGGCCTCGCCCATCAACGCTTCGCCGGAGAGTTTGAGGAGGATGCGTTTGTACTTCATCTCGGCGGGCATGGCAGGTCTCGTCTCGGGTTGCGAAATTATATCGTGGCCAAAGAGAAATCGCCGGAAGCGAGTTTTGACATCGTGCCGGCAATGACCCGCAAGGTGACCACCACGAAAGGTGGCTGAAAAAAACCCGCAGTTGCCTGCGGGTTTTGCGCTTTCCTCAAAGCGGGTCGTTCAGACCTTCATCGCTTTGGCTACTTCCGCCGCGTAGTCCTCGACCACCTTCTCGATGCCTTCGCCGACGGCGAGACGCTGGAAGCCGACGATGTCGGCGCCGGCGGCCTTGGCCGCGGCTTCGACGCTCTTGTCGGTGTCGAGCACGTAGGGCTGGCCGTAGAGCGTGTTCTCGTTGACGATCTTGGCGATCTTGCCGCCGATGATCTTTTCGAGGATTTCGGCCGGCTTGGCCTTGTCCTTCTCACTCATCTTGGCCAGCTCGATTTCCTTTTCCTTGGCGACGAAATCGGCCGGCACGTCGGCGGCCTTGTTGTACGGCGGGTTCATCGCGGCGACATGCATCGCCACGCCCCGCGCGAACTCCGCGTCTCCACCTTTGACTTCGGCCAGGACGCCGATGCGGCCACCGTGCAGGTAGGCGCCGACGTTGTTCGTGCTGTCGATGCGCACGAGGCGGCGTACCTGCACGTTCTCGCCGACCTTGGCGATCAGCGCGGCGCGGGCTTCCTCGACCGTCTCGCCGGAGGCGAGCTTGACGCTCTTGAGTGCCTCGGCATCCGCCGCGCCCGACGCGAGGGCGGCCTGCGCCACGGCGTCGGTGTAGGCGATGAAGTTCGCATCCTTGGCGACGAAGTCGGTTTCGGAGTTGATCTCCACGAGTACGGCCTTGCCGCCGCTCTGTGCCATCGCGATGCGGCCTTCGGCGGCGATGCGGCTGGCCTTCTTGTCGGCCTTGGCCAGACCCTGCTTGCGCAGCCACTCGGCCGCGGCGTCGATGTTGCCCTGGTTTTCGGTGAGCGCCTTCTTGCACTCCATCATGCCGGCGCCGGTACGCTCGCGCAGTTCCTTGACCAGGCTTGCGGTGATTTCCATGGGGACCTCTCGTTTCGGAAGTTGAGCGCGATTCTGGAGATCGCGCGTTGCACTCAGTTGAATTTTTCCCCTCTGCCGGCGGGAAAACGCAGCCCGTCCGGGCAGATGAGAGAGACGCCTCGCACGGATGGGAAAGCACTGCCGATCCACAGCGCACTTTCCTCATCCGGTGCTTTGCTGACGCGGCTTCTCCCGGAGGGGGAAGGGAAGCAGAAGCAGAAGCTTAGGCCGCTGCGTCCTTGTCGGCCGCTTCATTCTCGGCCACTTCGGCTTCGGCACGGGTATCACCGCTGACCTTTTTCGCCGCCGGCGCGGGGCCGCGGCGCTGACCGGCAGGGGCCTTCTTCGGCGCCGGCTTGCCGCGCGGCGGTTTGCGACGGTCGTCGCGGTCGTCGGCACGCTTCTTCGTCACCGGGTTGCCGTCGGCATCGAGTTCGACGAACTCGTCCTTGGCCGCGGCGACGTAGGCCGGGGCGGCGGCCTTGCCTTCGAGTACCGAGTCGGCGGCGGCGCGCGCGTAGAGTTGCACGGCGCGGATCGCATCGTCGTTGCCGGGGATGGCGTAGTCGACCAGCGACGGGTCGTAGTTGGTGTCGACCACGGCGACGACCGGAATGCCGAGCTTTTTCGCTTCCTTGATCGCGATGTCTTCGTGGCCGATGTCGATCACGAACAGCGCGTCGGGCAGGGCGTTCATGTTCTTGATGCCGCCGAGCGACTTCTCGAGTTTTTCCTTCTCGCGCACGAGGCCGAGAACTTCATGCTTGACCAGCTTTTCGAAGCGGCCGTCGGTGGCCATCGCCTCGATTTCCTTCAGGCGCGCGACCGACTGCTTGACCGTGCGGAAGTTGGTCAGCATGCCGCCGAGCCAGCGCTGGCTGATGTAGGGCATGCCGCAGCGCGCGGCTTCTTCCTTGATCGTGTCGCGTGCCGAGCGCTTGGTGCCGACGAACAGCACGGTGCCGCGCTTCTGCGCGATCGCCGAGAGGAAATTCATCGCGTCGGTGAACAGCGGCAGGGTTTTTTCGAGGTTGACGATGTGGATCTTGCCGCGCGCGCCGAAGATGTACGGCGCCATGCGGGGATTCCAGTAACGGGTCTGATGACCGAAATGCACGCCGGCTTCGAGCATCTGGCGCATGGTGACTTGAGGCATTGTATACTCTCGCTGCAATGGACATCCTCGCGCATTGAAGGTTGGCGCGATGAGTCCGGGGTTTAACCTCCACGTGTCCAGCGTTGGCGACCTCGAATCCCGAAGGGACCGAAGCACCCCGACAACGGTATCGACACGTGTGCGGATTTGGGCACTGCGCCCGGCGGACTTGGGAATTCGCTCCCTCGACCGCATTTCGAAAGCCGACTACCGTGGTTGCAGCGGCCCGCGAAACTTTGAAATTATAGCCTGCATGGGCGCCCGGCGACAAGCGCCGAGGTTTTTGCCCGTCATGGCGGCGGTGTAAGCTGTTCCCGATTCCTGATTACCCATTGCCTATTGCCCATGCCTGTCACCATCAAAACCCCCGAGCAGATCGAAAAAATGCGCGTCGCCGGCAAGCTCGCCGCGGAAGTGCTGGAAATGATCGTGCCGCACGTCAAACCCGGTGCGACGACCGAAGATCTCGACAGGCTCTGCCACGACTACATCGTCGATGTGCAGAAGGCGGTTCCGGCCAACGTCGGCTACAAGGGGTTTCCGAAGACGATCTGCGCCTCGGTCAATCACGTTATCTGCCATGGCATCCCGAGTCCGGGCAAAGTGTTGAAAGATGGCGACATCGTCAATATCGACGTCACCGTGATCAAGGACGGCTGGCACGGCGACACCAGCCGCATGTACTACGTCGGCAAGCCGGACGTGCGTGCGCAACGCCTGTGCACCGTCACCTACGAGGCGATGATGCTCGGCATCGGCCAGGTCAAACCCGGCGCCACGCTCGGCGACATCGGCAATGCTATCCAGAAGCACGTCGAGGCGGCCGGCTTCTCGGTCGTGCGCGAATACTGCGGCCACGGCATCGGCCAGATCTACCACGAGGACCCGCAGGTGCTGCACTACGGCCACCGCGGCCAGGGCCTGCGCCTGGAGAAGGGCATGACCTTCACGGTCGAGCCGATGGTCAATGCGGGCAAGCCGCAGACGCGTCTGCTGCCCGACGGCTGGACCGTGGTCACGCGCGACCATTCGCTGTCCGCGCAATGGGAGCACACCATCACTGTCACCGACGACGGCTACGAGATCCTGACGCCCTGGCCGCAGGCGGCGTAGCGTCGAAGAAGCAAAGCTCCACCACGAAAACACGAGGGACGCGGAGAACGGCAAAGCACATATCTCGAGTCGGCTGTTTTTCCTTTCTCCGGGCCCTTCGTGTCTTCATGGTGAATCTGTTGATCTGTTGACGTCGATGTCCAATACCGTCCCCCATTCCCTCGTCCCGTCAATATCGCTGCCGCGTTTGCCGAAAAGCGTGCCGCGTTCAGGCGTGTCGGAGCCGGCGCGGCTCGCGCTGCGCCAATTGCTAGGCGACACCGGTCGCCGCCTCGCCGAGGCCTTCGCCGCGATCGACCGCGACCGCTACGACGCGGCCACGGCCGAACTGATCCGTGCCCGCTCGCGTGCGGTCGAACGTATCGTCAGCCATGTCTGGGTTGCCTGCGTCGGCGAGAGCGACGCGCTCGCGTTGTTCGCCGCGGGCGGATTCGGGCGCGAGGAGATGTTCCCGTATTCCGATGTCGACCTGCTCGTGTTGACCGTGCCTGCGCCTGCGCCCGCCGCGCTGCGCGCGGTCGAGTCGTTCTTCACCTGCCTGTGGGACATCGGCTTGAAGCCCGGCCACGCGGTGCGCACGCCGGCCGAATGCCGCGAACTGGCCGGTGCGGACGCGGTGATCTACACCAGTCTGCTGGATGCGCGCCTGCTGCTCGGCGCGGCCGCGCTTGCCGACGAATTCGCGCAGCTGATGCGCGACGAAACGCTGTGGCCGCCGGCGCAGTATTTTGCCGCCAAGCGCAGCGAGGAGGAGCAGCGCCGGGCCAAATTCAACGACACCGCCTACAATCTCGAACCGAATCTCAAGGATGGCCCCGGCGGTCTGCGCGCGCTGCAGCTGATCCTGTGGCTCGGCAAGCGCCTGTTCGATGCGCCGACGCTGCAGGCTCTGGTCGCGCGCGGCATGCTGTCCGCGGACGAAGCCGTTGCGGTCGAGGCCGCGCGCGCGCGGCTGCAGCACATCCGCTACGCCCTGCATCTCGCCGCCGGACGCCCCGAGGAGCGCCTGCTGTTCGACTATCAGCGCCTGTTGGCCGAGCGTCTGGGCTACACCGACGAGCATGCGCGCAATCTCGGCGTTGAACAGTTCATGCAGAGTTTCTTCCGTGCGGCGATCGTGGTCGCGCGGCTTAACGAACAGTTCGTGCAGCGTTGCGAGGAAGTGCTCGATGCGGACACCGCTTCCGCGATTCCGCAACGCCTGAGCATCGACTTCGTCAGTCTCGGCGGCCGCCTCGACTGCGATCCGCCCGATCTGTTCCTGCGCCGCCCCGCCGCGCTGATCGACCTGTTCCGTGTCTGGATCGAGCACCCCGAGATCAAGGGTCTGCGCGCCGACCTGGTCAGCCGCATCAACGAGGCGCTGACCAGGATCGGCCGGGATCTCGCCTTCGACGACGAGGTCAACACCGCGTTCGCGCGCCTGTTGCGCAAGGGCGCGCCCGCGGTCGACGCGCTGATCCGCATGAACCGCCATGGCGTACTCGCGCACTACCTGCCCGCGTTCGGCCGCGTCGTCGGGCGCATGCAGTACGACCTGTTCCACGTCTACACGGTCGACGAGCACACGATGCGCGTGTTGCGCAACGTCGCGCGCTTCGCCGATGCGGACAGGAGCCGCGAATTCGCGCTCGCGCACGAATTGTTCGGACGGCTGGCGAAGCCGGAGCTGCTGATCCTCGCCGCGCTGTTCCACGACATCGCCAAGGGCCGCGGCGGCGATCATTCCGAGCTCGGCGAGAAGGACGCGCGAGAATTCGGCGCCGCGCTCGGGCTGTCCGCGGCCGATATCGATCTCGTCGCCTGGCTGGTGCGCTGGCATCTGCACATGAGCGTCACCGCGCAGCGCCAGGACATCAACGATCCCGACGTCGTGCATCGCTTCGCCACCACGGTCGGCGATTCCGAGCGGCTCGACTACCTCTATCTGCTTACCTGCGCCGACATCGCCGGCACGAGCTCGAAATTGTGGAACTCGTGGAAGGACAAGCTGCTCGCCGATCTCTACACCAGCGCACGCTACGTGCTGCGCGGTGGCCTCGAGCGGCCGCCGCACATGCCCGAGCGCGTGCGCGAGGCGCAGGCGCAGGCGTACGATACGCTGGCCGAGCTGGGCTTGTCGGCGCAGTCGATCGGGCGCATCTGGTCGGATTTCCCCGAGGAAACCTTCCTGCGCTTCAAGCCGGGCCTGATCGCCTGGCAGACGGCGGGCATCGCCAACGCGCGCGACGCGAAAGCCCCGCTCGTGCTCGTCGACCCGCAGGGGCCGCGCGGCGGCAGCGAAGTGTTCGTCTACGCGCCGGACCGCGACGGCCTGTTCGCTGCGGTGACCGCCGTTTTCGAGCGCATGCGCCTGTCGGTGCTCGACGCGCGCGTGGTCACCTCCAAAAGCGGCATGGGCATGGACAACTTCCTCGTCCTCGACGCGAATTCGCGCACGCTCGATGCGGGCACGGTCGAGCGCCTGCGCGCCGCACTCGAGCAGACGCTGCGGCAGAATCCGTATCCGGTCGCGGTCGGCACGCTGCGGCCGGTGAGCCGGCTCAAGCATTTCCACACGCCTCTGCGCATCGAATTCCGCGAGGACGCGCAGAGCGCGCGCACCCAGCTCGCGCTGGTCTGCTCGGACCGGCCCGGCCTGCTCGCCGCGGTCGCGCAGGTGCTGCGCGATGGCAGGATGCGCGTGCACGACGCGCGCATCGCCACGTTCGGCGAGCGCGTCGAGGATTTCTTTCAGCTCACCGATGAATACAATCGCATGCTCGACGCAGATGCCTGTGCGAGCTTGCGCGACGCGCTCGCCGAGCGCCTGGCGGCACCCGCCGTCACGAACACCAACAGCGTGGAAACCTATGTCATCTCTTGATCCGTCCACGATTGAGTCTGTGATTGATTCGGCCTGGGGACGCCGCTCCGATCTGCCATCCGGCGAAGTCGAATCCGTGCTGCGTCCGGCGATCAAACGTGCGCTCGACCTGCTCGAAAGCGGCGAGCTGCGCGTGGCCGAATCCGACGGGCACGGCGGCTGGAAAGTGAACCAGTGGTTGAAGAAGGCCGTACTGCTGTCTTTCCGCATCCATGGCAACAAGGTGATGGACGCCGCGCCGGCGCCGTACTACGACAAGGTGCCGCTGCGCTTCGAGGGCTATGATGAGGAAAAATTCCGTGCCCTCGGTGCACGTGCCGTACCCGGCAGTGTCGTGCGCCGCGGCGCGCACATCGCGCGCGACGTCGTGCTGATGCCGAGCTTCGTCAACATCGGGGCCTACGTCGGCGCTGGCACGATGGTCGACACCTGGGCCACGGTCGGCTCGTGTGCGCAGATCGGCAAGAACGTGCACCTGTCCGGCGGCGTAGGCATCGGCGGCGTGCTCGAACCGCTGCAGGCCGGGCCGACGATCATCGAGGACGATTGCTTCATCGGCGCGCGCTCCGAGGTTGTCGAGGGCTGCATCGTCGAGCGCGGCAGCGTGATCGGCATGGGCGTGTTCATCGGCCAGTCCACGCGCATCTACAACCGCGCCACGGGCGAGGTCAGCTACGGCCGCGTGCCCGCGGGCAGTGTCGTTGTCGCCGGCTCGCTGCCGGCCAAGGACGGCAGCCACAGCCTCTACGCCGCGGTGATCGTCAAGCAGGTGGACGAGAAGACGCGCAGCAAGACGTCGATCAACGATCTGTTGCGCAGCGGTGAATGACATGGCCGCAAAAGTATACGGATTGGAAAAATGCAGCACCTGTCAGAAGACGCGCAAGTGGCTGGACAAGCACAAGGTCGAATACCAGTTCATCGACTACCGTGAGCACCGCGTCGACGCGGCGACGCTGAAGGATTGGGCGCAGCAGGCCGGCGGCTGGGACAAGCTCGTCAACCGCACCGGCATGACCTGGCGCAACCTGCCGCCGAACCGCAAGTCGCCCGAGTCCGATCCGGAGTGGCTGCTGCTGATCAGGGAATATCCCGCGCTCGTGCGCCGTCCCGTCGTCGTGCGCGACGGTGCGGTGAGCCTCGGTTTCTCCGACACGCTGTTCCAGCAGATCTTCGGCGCATGAGCGACGTTCTCGACCTCACGATCGACCTGATCCGCCGCCCCTCGGTCACGCCGGACGACCACGGCTGCCAACAGTTGCTTGCCGAACGCCTCGCGCGCGCGGGCTTCGCGACCGAACATCTGCGCTACGGCGAGGTCGACAATCTCTGGGCGAGGCACGGAACCGATGGGCCCGTGCTCGTGTTCCTCGGCCACACCGACGTCGTGCCGCCAGGGCCGCTCGACAAGTGGACCAGTCCGCCGTTCGAGCCGACGATCCGCGGCGGCAAGCTGTACGGCCGCGGCGCGGCCGACATGAAGAGCGGCGTTGCGGCGATGACGCTCGCACTCGAAGCATTCGTCGCCGCGCATCCGCAACACCGCGGCACGATCGCGCTGCTGGTCACCAGTGACGAGGAGGGGCCGACCAATGTCGACGGCGTGCGTCGCGTGGTCGAGGAATTTCGCCGCCGCGGCCAGCGCATCGACTGGTGCGTAGTCGGCGAGCCGTCGTCGGCGCAGAAATTCGGCGATGTCATGCGTGTCGGCCGGCGCGGTTCGCTGTCCGCGCATCTGACGGTGCGGGGCGTGCAGGGCCACGTCGCCTATCCGGACAAGGTGAAGAATCCGATCCATCTCGCCGCGCCGGCGCTGGCCGAACTGGCGGCGACGAAGTGGGACGAGGGCAACGCGGAATTCCCGCCGACATCGATGCAGATTTCGAACGTCCACGCCGGTACCGGCGCGCTCAATGTCGTGCCGGGCACGCTCGACGTCGATTTCAATTTCCGCTATTGCACCGAAAGCACGGCCGAATCGCTACGCGAACGTGTGGATGCGATCCTGCGCCGGCACGGACTCGATTTCGACGTCGCCTGGGACCTGTCGGGCGCGCCGTTCCTCACCCGCGAAGGCGCGCTGCGCGTGGCGGCGAGCGCGGCGATCCGCGAACTCTGCGGCATCGCACCCGAGGCGAACACGGGCGGCGGTACCTCGGACGGGCGCTTCATCGCGCCGCTCGGCGCCGAAGTGGTCGAGCTCGGGCCGATCAATGCCTCGATCCACAAGATCGACGAGCACGTTTCGATCGCCGAACTGGAAAAGTTGCCTGCGTTGTTTCTGCGCATCGCTGAAAAACTGTTCGCCTGAATCGCGCAGGAAACGCCGCACAACCGCAGCGAGCGCAGCAGGTGGCGCCGCGTTTTCTCAACCGAAATGGCAGATGTAGTGATAGCCCTCGGCCGTGCGGATCTCGAACGCCGAGTTCGCCGGCACGCTGAACTTCTCGCCCGCGCCGGACTTGATCCACGCCTCGCTGCCGTTCAAGCGATACTCGCAGGAGCCGGCCACGCCTTCCATGATTTCGGGCGCGCCGGTGTTGAAGGTCAACGTCGACGGCAGGATCACGCCGACCGTCTTGCGGCTGCCGTCGGCGAAATGCAGCGTGTGCGATACGCACTTGCCATCGCCGAACAGGTTGGCCTTCGTGCTGACGCTGGCGGGGCTCAGGGTTTCGGTCGTCATCGGTTGCTCATCCTTTCGGTGAAAGTATCAATTTGTACTTTGTCGCGCCGGGCAGAAACGGTGTCGGCTTGCCCTGCGCCCAATCCTCGTGGCCCGCGCCGTAGAACGGCGACAGCGGGTTGCCGCTCTGTCCGCCGGGCATGTGGAAATAGCCGCTTTCCTCGTGCCCCGGCTGCACGCCGAAGCGTTCGCTCGCGCCGAACGTCGCACCCTGCACGCGCGGCATGTTGGCATCGCCCGGCAATTCTTCCGAAGGCATGTCGATCAGCCTGCCGAGCAGCGGCAGCGCCGCACTCAAGGGATGGTCGATATGCGTTTTCGTCACCTCGCCCCAGCGGCGCGCGGCAAGCCCGCCCGGCTGCGCGCCGAGCTTCGTGGCGACCCGCTGCGCGCACTGGCGCAAAAGGTCGTCCCAGTCGGCGTAGCCTGGCGGCAGCAGGTACGGCGGTTTCTGCGCGAGGATCGCGTCGACCTGGTGTTCGCCCTGGAAATGCGCGGGAAACTGGAAGTCGGGGTATTTCGCGCGCACCACGGCCGCGAAGCCGCCCAGCACGGTGTCGATCACCTCCAGGCGGAACGCGCGCGCGAGGCGGTAGCCGACGGAATTCGGATCCGCGCGGCCGTTCCAATCGTCGGCAAGCTTGTTCATGTCGGCGAGATCGGGCGAGCCGGCCCTCGCCAGCACGTCGCGCAGGCGCTGGTGCCATGGTTGCAGGAACACGGCGCGGTCGTCGAGCTGGATGGCGAGGAAATCGGCCGGCGCGAATTGCTGCTTTGCCTGCAGGTCGTCGCGGATCTGGCGCTGGCGCGCGCCGAGATCGAAGCCGCCGTCGCCGACCCGGGCATAGTCGGGTGAATCGAAATCGAGCGTGCGCGAATTCGCCGTCCAGACGCGCGCCGCGGGCGGATTGGTCACCCGCGGATAGTCGGCCGGATCGAGCCAGCCGTCCCAGCCGCTGCCGGGCTGGCTCCAATCGCAGGGCAGTTGCGGATCGCAGGTGCCGGTGCGATGCGGAATGCGTCCGGCGATCGTCCAGCCGACGTTGCCGGCAGCGTCGCCGACGGTGAAGTTCTGCGCCGGCATGCCGGCGCGATTGGCGACGGCCATGGCCTCGTCCACCGACGCTGCGCAATCCAGATTGAGCAGCTCCATGTTGATGCCGCCGGGTTGCAGCGCAGTCCAGGCAAGTGCGAGCGGCGTGCCGTCGGCGTCGTCGGCGAGGATCGGGCCCCACTGCGTGTCGCGCACTTCGAGTTTCTCGTCGGGTGCGTTGTGTACTTTGATTATTTCTATACTTTTGGTGATCGGCTGAGAGCCGTCTGCGGTGCGGTAGCGATCCTTGTCGGCCGGATCGAGGTTGACGCGCACCCAGTCGAGCCAGTCGCCGTAGCTGTTGGTGAAGCCCCAGGCGATGTGGCGGTTGCTGCCGGCGACGAGCGCGGGCAGGCCGGGCAGGGTGACGCCGGTCAGATCGATGTCTGCGCCCGCGCGGTGCGGGTCGGGATATTGCAGGCGCGCGCGGAACCAGATGTTCGGCACGCGCAGGTTGAGATGCATGTCGTTGGCGACCATCGCCGCGCCGTTCCGGGTCAGCGTTCCGCCGACCGCGAAGTTGTTGCTGCCGAGCACCTGCCATTCCCCCTCTCCCTCAAGCGAAGCTTCGGGGAGAGGGTAGGGAGGGCGGGGCTTTTCCCTTTTCTCTCGCGATGAGGCCAAGATCAAAAGCACCTCCTCACTCCGTACCCTCTCTCCCGACGATGGAGCCGTCGCGGGAGAGGGGATGTGGTCGGCGAGCTTGAGCCGCTTCGCATCGGCCTTGCGCAGGTCGATGTCGCCTTCCGGCGGCAGCGCCGGCAGTGGCATCTGCGCGCCGGCCAGCGGCGCGTCCCACGGGCCGCTGGCCGTACGCAGGAACGTGAACACGCTCTGCGGCAGCGCGGCCCGCATCTTCGCGTATGCCAATTCGCGCGCGTTGGTCGAGTCGTTCAGGTCGAAGAACATCGCGTCGAGCACGAGGATGGAGTCGGCTTCGTTCCACGGCCGCGGCGTTGCGCCGAGCAGCCAGTATTCCCACGGCCGTGATGCAAGCGCGGCGAGGCCGTCGTTGACGCCGTCGCGGTAGGCGGCGATATCGGCATGCTGCTCGGGCGGCAACGATGCGAGCAGGGCCTCGGCGCGTGCGCGCATGCGGAACGCACGCCGCTGCCGGTCGAGCTTCAGCGTGGCCGTGCCGACAAGTTCGGACAGCTCGCCCGCGGCCGCGCGGCGCATCAGGTCCATCGCGAAGAATCGCTCCTGTGCGTGCACATAGCCTAGCGCCCGGGACACGTCGGTGCGGCTTTGGCCGTGAATTGTTGCCGTGCCCTGCGCATCGCGCTCGATCGATACGGGTTGTTTCAACCCTTGTGTCTGCGCCGTTCCGTCCAGCGGAGGCAGGCTGGCGCGAACAAGCAGGAAGGCCGCCACCGCGGCAGCGACGAGGAGGACGACGAGAGCCGCAGAAACTCGCGCGATGACGCGCAGGATGCGATGCATGGTGTTCCTAGGTTGCCTGGGCGAGCACGGCGCGAACGGCCGCGAGATCCACGTCCGGCACGACGTCCGCCTTGCCGACGCCGCGCCAGAGGATCAAGCGCAGGCTGCCGGAAAGATTCTTCTTGTCGAGTTGCATCAGGCCGATGAGCCGGTCCGGGTCGAGGCCCGCGGGAACCGTCGTCGGCAATCCGAAACGCTCGAGCAGTGCGACGAGACGGTGCGTGTCCGCAGCCGCCGCGCGGCCGAGATTCGCCGACAGCCGCGCGGCGAGCACCATGCCGACCGCGACGGCTTCGCCGTGCAGCAGGCCGCCGTAGCCCATCGCCGTTTCGATCGCGTGGCCGAAGGTGTGGCCCAGGTTGAGCAAGGCGCGCTCGCCCTGCTCGGTCTCGTCGCGGGCGACGATGCCGGCCTTCTGCCGACAGCAGTGTGCGATCGTCGCGGTCAGCGCCTCGCCTTCGCGCGCGAGCAGCGCGTCGGCGTTGCGTTCGAGCCCGGCGAAGAACTCCGCGTCGCCGAGCGCGCCGTACTTGATCACCTCGGCGAAACCGGCGCGCAATTCGCGCGCAGGCAGGGTCGCGAGGGTGTCGGTATCGGCGATCACCGCGCGTGGCTGGTGGAATGCGCCGACCAGGTTCTTGCCCTGCGCCAGGTCGACCGCGGTCTTGCCGCCGACCGAGGAGTCGACCATCGCCAGCAAGGTCGTCGGAACCTGGACGAAGGCGATGCCGCGCATCCAGCACGCCGCGGCGAAGCCAGCCAGATCGCCGATGACGCCGCCGCCGAGGGCGATGATGGTCGCATCGCGATTGGCTTTCATCGCGGCCAGCGCGTCGAATACCTGCGCCGCGCTGGCGAGCGTCTTGAATGCCTCGCCGTCCGGAAGCAGCAGCCGGGTGACAGTCATCCCCGGGAGCGAAGCGCGGTGTTCTCCCTGCAGGACGTCATCGCCGCGGTGGAGCAGCGCATTTTCCAGACGTTCGAGATAGAGCGGAGCGACGACGTCGTTGCTGACGATCAGCGCATGGCGGCCGCAGATCGCGGCGGCGATCCGCGGTGCATCGCCGAGCAGGCCGGCGCCGATCGCGATCGGGTAGCTGCGCGCGCCGAGTTCGACGCCAAGCTCGATGGGCGCAACCGGCGCAGCGGTCATGCCGCCTGCTCCGGCGCGGCCTGCGCGGAGCCGCGTCGCCACTGCGCGTTCAGTTCCTCGACGAGGCGCCGCGCCGTGGCGCCACTGCTGCCGTTGAAGCCGGTCGGCATGACGAGGTCGGCGGTTTCGCGGTACAGCGGCTCGCGTTCGGCGGCGAGTCGGGCCAGGCGCTCGCGCCGGTCGGGCCCGGCGAGCAGCGGGCGTTTGCGGTCGTGGGCGAGACGTTTCAATTGCTGTTCGATCGTGGTTTCGAGGTAGACGACGTAGCCGCGCTCGCGCAGATGCCGACGGTTGTCCGCGGCAAGGACCGCGCCGCCACCGGTCGACAGCACGATGCCCGGCCGTGCACTGAATTCGGCCAGCAGTTCGGTCTCGCGCTTGCGGAAACCGGCTTCGCCCTCGAGTTCGAAGATCAGTGGGATCGTCGCGCCGCTGTGCTCTTCGATCTCGTGGTCGAGGTCGTGGAAGTCGAGACCGAGCTGCGCGGCCACGCGCCGTCCGACCGTGGTCTTGCCGGCGCCCATCGGGCCGATCAGGAAGAGGCTGGGGGCGGGGTTCATGGGCTGGGAGTCGTGGGCGGGAAAAAGGAAACGGGGAGCGGCCAATCGCGGGTTTCCGCTGGCCGGGCCCAATTCTACAAAGACCCGGCGTTTTTCGGGATAATATCTCCGCTCGTCGTTTATCGCTCACCGCCCCATGTTCCGTTTCATCGCCATCTTTCTCGGCATGCTCGTCGCGCTGTTCGCGATCGAGTTGCTGCAGCCGGTGCAGCGGCACGTCATCGTCCCGTTCACGGGTGCCCTCGCGCACGTGGCGGTGTGGATCATGCAATTGTTCGACGGCAACGTCGTCGCCCAGCTCAACAGCATCCGCCGCGGCATCGATGGCCCGGGCATCGAGATCGTCGCCGGCTGCAACGGCGTCGAGGCGGTGCTGATCCTGGTCTCGGCCGTGCTCGCGTTTCCGGCACCGTGGAAGCACAAGCTCGCCGGCATCGGCATCGGCTTCGTCGCGATCCAGGCGCTCAACCTCGTGCGCATCATCAGCCTGTATTACCTGCTGCTGTGGAACCGGGTCTGGTTCGACTGGTTCCATCTCTATCTGTGGCAGGCGCTGATCATCCTCGATGCGCTCGTGTTCTGGCTGGTCTGGCTGCGCTGGCTGCCTCGCGCAAATCAGGCGCCGCCGCTTGCTGCGACCGCATAAGCCTTTCCTCGCCGCCGGCACTAGACTGGCCCGACGCACGGCGCGTTGCCGCGCGCATCGTTGATGGAGGCTGGTCTCATGACGGTAGCGAAGGTGATCGAAATTTCATCGTCCTCGTCCAAGGGCATCGAGGATGCGGTGAAGGACGGCTTGAAGCGCGCGGCGAAGACGATCAACAACATCAAGGGCGCCTGGGTCAACGACATCAAGGTGATGACCGACGATGCCGGCAAGGTGACCGAATGGCGCGTCAACATGCGCGTCAACTTCGTGCTCGACTAGAAGTTGCGGATCGCGGCAGCCCGTCGCACCCGCGGCGGGCCGGATGCGCGGCGTGCTAGCATTTCACGATGGGCACGACGCACAATCATTCCGATCCGATCCGGCTCGAGGCGATCGCGCAGTTTCGCGATTTGCTCGCCGAAGCCGGCGCCGCCGGCGAACCCGAACCGACCGCGATGACCCTGGCCACGGCCGACGCTGCGGGCCGCGTCAGCGCGCGCATCGTCCTGCTCAAGGCGGTCGACGAACGCGGCTTCGTGTTCTACACCAACTACGAGAGCGCCAAGGCGGGCGAACTCGCCGCGCATCCACAAACCGCGTTGTGCTTCCTGTGGAAGACGCTGCGCCATGTCGTCCAGGTGCGCGTCGAGGGCGAGGTCGAGAAGGCCGGAGCCGGGGAAGCCGATGCCTATTTCGCCTCGCGCCCGCGCGAGAGCCGCATCGGCGCGTGGGCGTCGAAGCAATCGCAGACGCTGCCCGATCGTGCCGAACTGGATGCACGCATCGCCGAAACCGAGCAGCGCTACGCCGGCGCCGAGGTGCCGCGGCCGCCGTTCTGGGGCGGCTACCGTCTCGTGCCCGACATGCTCGAATTCTGGTTCGGCCAGCGCGCGCGCCTGCACGATCGCGTGCGCTACGCGCGCGGCGAGCGCGGATGGCAGAAGTGCCTGCTGTATCCGTGACCTCGCGATGCCGGGGCCGCAGCGCATCGTCTGCCTGACCGAGGAGCCGACCGAGGTCCTCTACGCGATCGGCGAGGAACACCGCATCGTCGGCATCTCCGGCTTCACCGTGCGGCCGCCGCGCGCGCGCAGGGAAAAGCCCAGGGTCAGCGCATTCACCAGCGCGAAGATCGGCGAGATCCTCAAGCTCAATCCCGACCTCGTCATTGGTTTCTCCGACATCCAGGCCGATATCGCGCGCGAGTTGATCCGTGCCGGCGTCGAGGTCTGGATCAGCAATCATCGCTCGCTCGCCGGCATTCTCGACTACATCCGTCGCCTCGGTGCGCTGGTCGGTGCCGTGGACAAGGCCACGGCGCTCGTGCTCGCCGCGGAAGAAAGAATCGCGCAGGTCGAACGCCTCGCGAAGATGCTGCCGCGGCGCCCGCGCGTCTATTTCGAGGAATGGGACGAGCCGATGATCTCGGGCATACGCTGGGTCGCCGAGCTCGTGCGCATTGCCGGTGGCGACGACGCCTTTCCCGAGCTTGCGGAAAAGCCGCTGGCGCGCGACCGCATCATTGCCGATCCGGCCGAGATAGTCCGCCGCGCCCCGGAAATCATCATCGGCTCGTGGTGCGGCAAGCGCTTCCGCGCCGACAAAGTTGCGGCGCGCGCGGGTTGGGATGCGATCGCCGCGGTGCGCGACGGCGAACTACACGAAGTAAAATCGCCGATCATCCTGCAGCCCGGCCCGGCCGCGCTGTTCGATGGCCTGGAGGCCCTGCATCGTATCGTCGCGGCGTGGGCGCAGAAGGCGCGATGACCGGCACCAACGAGGGGATGAAGATGAAAACGATTGCGAAACCCGTGGCGGGCCTGGCGCTCGCGCTGATCTGTGCCGCCTGCTCGCATATTCCGTTGTTCGGCCGCGGGGGCGGCAAGGACGAAGCGGCCGCGGCGGCCCCGGCAGAGAAACCTGCGCCTGCTGCAGTGGCGAAAACCGAAGCCGCCACGCCCGCTGCGCCGCCGGCCGACGCGGTGGGCGCCCGCGGCGCGCCGACTCGAGTCGAGGCGTCCGCACCCGGACACATCGAGCTCAAGTACGCGTTCCAGTCCAGCGCGGCGCCGGATCGCGTTTACACTGCGATCATCGGTGTCGCGCGCTGGTGGGACTCGAGCCACACCTACTCCGGCAACGCATCGAACCTGTCGCTGGATGCGCGCGCGGGCGGCTGTTGGTGCGAACAGCTCGCCGACGGCGGCAGCGTGCAGCACATGACCGTGCTGTCGGCGATGCCCGGGCGCATGCTGCGGCTGTCCGGCGGGCTCGGTCCGTTGCAGGCCGCACCGGTGACCGCGGTGATGACCTGGACGATCAAGCGCGCCGGTACCGGCAGTGAAGTCGGCATGAGCTATCTTGTCGATGGCTACTACCCGGGCGGGCTCGACAAGGTGCGCGACGACGTCGACGCCGTGCTGAGCCAGCAGGTCGAGCGGTTGCGCGCCTACGTAGGCACGCACTAGAGACCTGCATTTGGGCGCGAGGAACGGGTTCAGCAAATCTTCGCGAGCAGGGCCTGCTGCGCCGAATGCGGCTTGTCTCCGCCTGGCGTCGTGCGCTCGTAGTTGCCGTCGGCCTTGAGCACCCACGCCTGGGTGTTGTCGGCGAGGTAGTTGGCGAGTGCTTCGTCGAACACGCGCCCGGCCAGGTCGGGGTCGAGGATCGGGAAGCCGGTCTCGATGCGGCGCAGCAGGTTGCGCTCCATCCAGTCCGCGCTGGAACAGTAGATCTCCGGTTCGCCGCCGTTGGCGTACCAGTAGACGCGGCTGTGCTCGAGGAAGCGGCCGACGATCGAGCGCACGCGGATGTTCTCCGAAATGCCCGGCAGGCCCGGTCTCAGCGTGCACGCGCCGCGTACGATCAAGTCGATGCGCACGCCGGCCATCGACGCCTTGTACAGCAGTTCGATCACGCTCGGTTCGTTGAGCGCGTTCATCTTGGCGATGATGCGCGCGGGCCTGCCGGCTTTCGCGTGTTCGATTTCGCGCTCGATCTTTTCCATCACGCTCTTGTGCAGCGTAAACGGCGATTGCAACAGACGCTTGAGCTTGATCACCGGGCCGAGACCGGATAGCTGCTGGAACAGCTTGTGCGCGTCCTCGCCGATGTCGTTGTCCGCAGTCATCAGGCCGAAGTCGGTGTAGATGCGCGAGGTGACCGTGTGGTAGTTGCCGGTCGACAGGTGCACGTAGCGGCGCAGGCCGGCCTTCTCACGGCGCACGATCAACAGGATTTTCGCGTGAGTCTTGTAACCGACCACGCCATAGACGACCTGCACGCCGGCTTCCTGCAGGCGGTTGGCGAGTGAAATGTTCGCCTCCTCGTCGAAACGCGCGCGCAGTTCGACGACGACGGTGACGTCCTTGCCCGCGCGCGCCGCATCGATCAACGAGTTGACCAGCGGCGAATCGTTGCCGGTGCGGTACAGCGTCTGCTTGATCGCGAGCACGTTCGGGTCGGCTGCGGCTTCCTTGACCAGTTCGATTACCGCGCCGAACGATTCGTACGGATGATGCAGCAGGATGTCGCGCTCGGCGATCGCATCGAACAGGCTGCGTTCAAGGGTGATCGGTGCGATCAGGCGCGGGGTGAATTTCGGGAACTTGAGGTCGGGCCGCTCGACCTGGTCGTAGATCGCGGTGATGCGATGCACGTTGACCGGGCCGGGCAGGCGGTACACGTCCGACTCGCCGAGCTCGAAGTTGTGCATCAGATAATCGGCGACGGGTTTCGGACAGGTGTCGGCGATTTCCAGGCGCGCCGCCTTGGCGAAGCCGCGGCCGCGCAGCTCGTCGCGCAAGGCGAGCGCCAGGTTCTCGACGTCGTCCTCGTCGACGAACAGTTCGCTGTTGCGGGTGACGCGGAACTGGTATGCGCCGGTGACCTTCATGCCCGGAAACAACTCGTCGACGAACTGGTGCAGGATGCTCGACAGGAACACGAAATCGTAGGGTTTGTCCGACACGTCTTCGGGCAGGCGCACGATGCGCGGCAGCGAGCGCGGCGCGCGCAGCAGCGCCATGTGGCCCTCACGCCCGAATGCATCCTTGCCCTCGAGCGAGACGGCGAAGTTCAGCGATTTGTTGAGGATGCGCGGAAACGGGTGCGCCGGATCCAGGCCGAGCGGCGAGAGCACCGGCAACACTTCATTCTGGAAGTAGCCCTGCAGCCAGCGCGTCTGTTTGGACGTCCACTTGTCGCGCGCGATGAAGCGGATGCCCTCGCGGTCGAGTTCGGGCAGCAGCGTGTCGTTCCAGAACGTGTACTGCGCGTGGACCAGGTCGAGCACGCGCGAGCGGATGCGCGCGAGCAACTCGGCCGGCGAGGTGCCGTCGGGCCCGGCCTTGGCATCGCCGAATGCGAGGTGATGGCGCAGGATCGCGACCTGGACTTCGAAGAACTCGTCGAGGTTCGAGTTGGAGATGCACAGGAAACGCATGCGCTCGAGCAGCGGCACCGACGCGTCCTGCGCCTGGGCGAGCACGCGGAAATTGAATTCGAGCTGGGCGAGTTCGCGGTTGAGATAAAGCGCGGGGTCGTGCAGGTTGCGCGCCGCCGCAGCGGGGTCAGGAGCCGCGGCTGAAATGCCCTGTGCCGCGGCGGCAGGACCGAGGGCCGAGGATTGCGGGCTGGCGGCCGTCCCGAGTACGTCGGAGCGTTTGGCGTTCATGGCAATTCGTCGTGGATCCGTGTGAGCATCGTCTATTGAGTGCCGGTCTTCAACCCTTCTTTCTCCGGTGCCAGCAGGCGCTCGCGCGCGAATACGCAGGAGAAGGTGCTGCCGACACCGAGCTCGCTTTCGATTTCGAGGCGTGCCTGATGCAGCTGCAGCACATGCTTGACGATGGACAGGCCAAGTCCGGTGCCGCCCGATTCGCGCGAGCGGCTGGTCGAGACGCGGTAGAAGCGCTCGGTGATGCGCGGCAGGTGCTCGGCCGGGATGCCGTAGCCGGTGTCGGCGACGGCGAAGCGTGCGCCGTCACCCGCGGTCGTCCGCCAGGAGATCTCGATGCGTCCACCCTCCGGCGTGTAGCGCACCGCGTTGGAGACGAGGTTGGAGAATGCGCTGTGCAGGTAGTCGGTCGAGCCGCACAAGTCGGATTCGCAGCCGGGCACGATGTTTATGTGGTGGCGGCCCTGCGACAGGCCTTCGGCTTCGCGCTTCAGCGTCGACAGCAACGCGCGCATCGACACGCGCTCGCTGTCGTTGATCTGCTGCTGCGCTTCGAGGCGCGACAGCGTGAGCAGATCCTCGACGATCTGGGTCATGCGTCGCGACTGCCCACGCAGGTCGGCGAGCACCGGGGCGAGTTGCGGCATGACTTCGGGTTCGAGCATCTCGAGGTATCCGTGCAGCACGGTCAACGGTGTACGCAGTTCGTGTGACACGTTGGCGACGAAGTCGCGACGCACCTGTTCCAGTCGCGCGAGCGGAGTCATGTCGCGCACGACGAGCAGGCTGTGGTCGTAGGAATACGGGATCAGGCGTAACGACAGGCGCACCGCGTCGTCGGCGTTCGAGGCGGCGTCGCGCAGCGGTTCGCGCGTCGGATCATCCTCGAGCCAGGCCTGGGCCGGCACCGGCAGGAAGTCGTTGACATGCGCGCCGCGGTCGCGCGGGGAAGCCATGCCGAGCAGACGCGCGGCCGCTTCGTTGAACCAGACCACGCTGCGCCCGCGGTCAAGCACGACGACGCCATCGGGCAGCGCCGCTGCACCCTCGCGGAATGCGCGCAGGAGGTTGACGAGGCGCCGCTTGCGCGAACGTTCAGCGCGCAGCTTCATGTACAGGTAGGTGGAAATGTCGGACCACACACCGCGATCCTCCGGTGGTGGCGTGCGCTGACGCGAACGCAGCCAGGACTGAAGCCGGTAGAGGCTGAGCAGCGACCACAGCGAGTAGCCGAGCAGGACGGCGATCAGCGTGTATCCGACCATGCCCAGCCACCAGCCGAGCACAAGCGCGACCGCCAGCAGGACGAAGAAACGTCCCAGCGAGACTTGCCACGCGTGGCTTTGCAGGAATTGCAGCTGCATTGGCTTGGTGAAGCAGACGTGCGATGCGCACAATTATACATTTACTTGTGCGATCGTCCCTGATCGCGAAAGTCCGGAAGTGGCCATCCTCGGCCGCACGTCTCGATGGAAGAGCAGCATTGTGCAGCCGGCCGTGCATGGGGCTATGCGACGGGCGTGGTCGAGAATCGATAGCCCGCGCCACGCACGGTCTGCACGAGGCCGTCGCAACGGTGCGGTTCGAGAGTCTTGCGCAGACGCCGGATATGCACGTCGACGGTGCGCTCCTCGACGTAGACGCTGCCGCCCCAGACGTAGTCGAGCAACTGGCTGCGCGAGTAGACGCGCTCCGGGTGGGTCATGAAAAAGTGCAGCAGGCGGTATTCGGTCGGACCGATCGGCACGCTGTCCTCGCCCGCGTAGACGCGGTGCGCGGCGCTGTCGATCTTCAGTGCGCCGGCCTCGATCACGCCGTCGGAATCGATGCCATGGGTGCGGCGCATGACCGCGTTGATGCGAGCGATCAGTTCGCGCGGGGAGAACGGCTTGACCACGTAGTCATCGACGCCGGCTTCGAGGCCGCCGACGCGGTCGGTCTCCTCGCCGCGCGCCGTCAGCATGATGATCGGCACGTCGCGCGTGAGTTCTTCCTTGCGCAGGCGGCGGGCGAGATCGAGGCCGCTCATGCCGGGCAGCATCCAGTCGAGCAGGATCAGATCGGGCACGCGCTCGACGATCATGGTCTGTGCGGCGCGCGCGTCGGCGGCGTGGCTCGGTTCCATGCCGGCCTTGCGCAGGGCGAAGGCGACCATGTCGCGGATCGCGGGTTCGTCTTCGACGATCAGGATGTTTTTTTGCACGCGGTCAATCCATTGGCGCGGGGCGCGCGCTTTATGACAGATTGCGGTATTTCAAACGTCAATTGTTACGATTGAATGACGCCGCGCCGCAATTGCCCCCGGAACCCGAATCCTGCGCCGGTTCGGCGGACAGTTTCGAGGCGCGCGAATCGGCGAGCGATGCGTCGAAACGCCGGTCGAACGCGCTCGTCGTTCCGTCCGCACGCGCGAAGGCATCTTTCTGCGCGGCGGTCGAGTCGCTGTGCACGCTGAAACTCAATCCGGTTTTCGGCTTGAGGCAATCGCTGTCCGCGGTGAGCTTGCCCTGGTCCTCGGGACGGATCTTGTGCCGGCGATAGTCGAGCACGAGCGGGGTCATCGCCGCGATCAGCGCTTCGACGCGCGTGCGCTGGTAGTAGTCGAGATCGCTGCGCCTGGAGATATCCTTCAACTGGTTGAGCGCGTCTTCGGCGCGGCCGTTGAGATAGGCGGCGGTCGCATGTGCTTCGCCGGCACGCACGGGGTCACCGGCGAGTTCGCAGGCGCGCGCGAAGGTGGTCTGCAGCGCCGGGTCCTCGTCGTCCTTTGCCAGTTGCGGGCGCAGCAATTCCTGCGCCCGCTTGCCGGCGGCCTTGTCGCCGTATTGGAGCAAGGCGTCGGCGTAGGCGAGCGCGAGTGCGCGATTGTTCGGAAACGACTTCTGCGCATGCGCGTAGCGTTGCAGGGCCGCGTCGCGCGCGCCGGAGTGCAGTTCGGCGTCACCGAGCGCGATCTGGAAAACGAGGTTCTCCGGCTCCGCCGCGGCGAGTTTCTGCAGCGGCTCGATCGCCTGTTTCGCCTTGCCGCCCTGGATCAGCGCGAGCGCGTGGCCGTAACGGTTGGCCGGTGTGTCGAATTCCCTGTGGTTGCGCAGATTGTCGGCATAGTAGGTGACCAGCTCGCCCGGGCGCGGGCTGGCCAGCACGCGCACGCGCTCGCGCATGAGTTCGTAGTAGGCCTGCGCGCGCGTGCGCTGTTCGGCGGTCGGCTGAACCGGACGCAGCGTGCCCGGATTTGGCCGCGCCGCGGGGCCGATCGAGGCGAGCAGCGAGCCGGTCGCGATCACGGCGGGCCTGCCTGTGCCGTCCTTCGTCGCGCCGCCGTTTCCTGCATTGCCTTCGGCGGCCGCCTGAACATTGGCCACTCCGGCCAGTTCCTTCGGCGCCGCCTGCACGTCGCCGACCGTGACCACCGGGCGGTACTCCTTCTTGATCTGTTCGGCGCGCGCCTTCGCCTCGCTGATGCGCGTGGTCGTGACTGGATGGTCCATGAGCAGCGCCGGTATGTCGTTCTCATCGAAGCCCGGGCGCAGTGCGCGCTGCATGCGCTCGAAGAACCCGGCCATTGCGTCCGGATCGAAGCCGGCCTTGGCCAGCGTGGTGATGCCGACGCGGTCCGCTTCGGCCTCGTCGGCGCGAGTGAAGTTGATGCGCATCTGTTCGGCGAGACCTTGCACTGTCGCCAGCGCGCCGATGTCCGAATTGCTCGTGCTGTACGGACTCGACTTCGACGCCGCGACGACGGCGAGGAGCATGCCGGCCAGCATCAGCGGCGTCATCTTCTGCTCGGCTTCGACCGCGCGGATCAGATGGTTCTGGGTGACATGCGAGATTTCATGTGCGAGCACCGCGGCGAGCTCGCCCTCGGTGTCGCTGGTCGTGATCAGGCCGGCATTGACGCCGACGAAACCGCCGGGCAGGGCGAATGCGTTGATCTCGTTGTCGCGCACGATGAAGAACGTGAACGGCTGGTCCGGCTGCGGGCTGTAGGAAACGAGCTTGTAGCCGAGTGTATTCAGATAGTCCGCGAGCAGCGCATCGTCGAGCACCGCGCTCTGGTTGCGCAACTCGTGCAGCACGTAAAACCCGTATTGGCGCTGCTCTTCGGGCGAGGCGATCTTGCCCGCCGAACTGCCGAGGTTGGGCAGGCGCGTGTCCGCGGCGTAGCCATGGCTGGTGAGCACCGCGAGTGCGGCGACGAAGAGGGCAGGCAGGAAATGCTTGGCAAACATGGAGGTGACGCGAGGTAGCGGGAAATCCTGGGATCACCTTACTCCTGCAAAGGTTCCGCATCCACTGTTTGCACCCTGCGCGGTGACGTTGCGCTCAGACGGCGTTCAAGCGAGCGCGGCTCTGGAAATCCGTCCGCGCAACCCCCACACTGGCAGGGAAGCGCGCAGCGCGCGAAGGAAATCCATGATGGGCACCAGAGTCGAAATTTTCACTGGCGCGAACTGCGCCTACTGCGTCGCCGCGAAGAACCTGCTCAAGGCCAAAGGCCTCGACTACGAGGAATTCCGCATCGATCAGGATCCGGCCCGCCTGCAGGAAATGCTCAGCCGTTCGGCCAATCGGCGCACCGTGCCGCAGATTTTCATCAACGGCGAGCATGTCGGCGGTTTCGACGATCTCGCCGCCGCCGAGCGCAGCGGCAAGCTCGCGCAACTGACCGGTGCGGCGGCATGAGTGCACGCAAGCCGTCGGCAGCGGGCGGGGTTGCGTCGAAGAAAGCCGCGAAGCGCGCGCCGGCGAAGCCAGCGGCGAAGGTGCCGGACCGGATCAGGGAGTTCAGCGAGTTCCGCAAGCGCATGAACGAGCGCATCCTCGAGCACGACAACCAGGTCGTGCGGCGTTTCTTTGCGCTCGACACGCAGACGTACAGAGGCGGTGCGCTGAATCAGAAAACTAAGGAACTGCTCGGCCTCGTTGCTTCGCTGGTCCTGCGCTGCGACGACTGCATCAGCTACCATCTCGCGCAGTGCCGCGAGGCCGGCGTGGATCGCGACGAGTTCTTCGAGGCGTTCAGCGTCGGCCTCGTCGTCGGTGGATCGATCGTGATCCCGCACCTGCGCCGCGCGGTGGATTTTCTCGATCGACTTGAAACCATGCCGGCATAGCCGGCATACGGTTCATCTTTCTTCTGATGCCCGCTACCACGGCTTCGCAGCAACGGCGATAATAGGCGGCTCCATCCTTGCAGAACGCGAGCACCAGATGACTACCACGATTGCGGTGATCCCCGGCGACGGCATCGGCCCGGAGATCATGCAGGCGACCTTGCGCGTGATCGACGCGCTCGGTCTCGACATCAAATACGATTTCGTCGAGGCCGGCGTCGCCGCACAGAACAAGTTCGGCGAGCTGCTGCCGCAGGCCACACTGGACGCCATTGCCAGGCACAAGGTTGCACTGAAGAGCCCGTTGACGACCCCGGTCGGCGAAGGCTTCACCTCGATCAACGTCGCCTTGCGCAAGAAGTTCGACCTGTACGCGAACGTGCGTCCGGCGATCTCGTTCCCCGGCACCAAGTCGCGCTACGAGAACATCGACATCCTCACCGTACGTGAAAACACCGAGGGCGCCTACATCGGCGAGGGCCAGCAGGTGTCGGCGGACGGCGAGACCGCGACGCTGACGCAGAAGATCACGCGCAAGGGCTCCGAGCGCATCGTGCGCTACGCGTTCGACCTGGCGCGCAGCGCCGGGCGCAAGAAGGTCACGATCGTGCACAAGGCGAACATCCTGAAGTCGACCTCGGGTTTGTTTCTCAAGGTAGCGCGTGAAGTCTCGGCGCAATACCCCGAGATCGAGCACAACGAGATGATCGTCGACAACACCTGCATGCAGCTGGTGATGAATCCGTGGCAGTTCGACGTGATCGTGACCACGAACCTGTTCGGCGACATCCTCTCCGACCTGTGCGCCGGCCTCGTCGGCGGCCTCGGCCTCGCGCCGGGTGCGAACATCGGCAGCGATGCGGCGATCTTCGAGGCCGTGCACGGCTCCGCGCCAGACATCGCCGGCAAGGGCATCGCAAATCCCTGCGCGCTGTTGCTCGGCGCCTGTCAGATGCTCGGCCATCTCGGCCACGAGGTGGAGGCGAACCGGGTGCGCGGCGCGATGCGCGCGACGATTGTGGCCAGGGATAGGGTCACGCCCGACCTCGGCGGCAACGGCACCACGGACAGTTTCGCCGAGGCGTTGATCGAACGCATGAAATGACGAAAAAGCCCGGCTTGAAGCCGGGCTTTCTGCATGGGCGCAGGCGATTCAGGGTTGTTGCGCGACGCCGATGTTGTAGATCCGCACGTTGTTGCGCACGAATGCACCGCCGGGCAGGTTGGCGTTGATCGTCGCCGTGTCGTTCGCCGGATTCGAAGCGTCGAGATTCAGCGTGATCGTGCCGATCTGCACCGGATTCTGCTTCACCGGCGTACAACTGCGGCAGTAGCCTGCGGCGTTCTGCATCAGCGGGATAGGCTGGCCGTTGACGAACGGCAGTGCGTTGGCCACGGCCCACACCGGCTTGCCGCTGGCGTCGCCGAAGTAGAAGTCGAGCGCGACTTGGTTGCCCTGGCTGCCGCGATTCACGTCGAGCACCGAAAAGCCCCAGCCCGAGTCGCTGGAGCCGCCGTAGTAGAGGCCGCCCAGATCGGGCGAGGCGTTCTGCGCGAGCGTGGTCAGCGGCTGGATGCACCAATCGCCCTGTTCGAGCGTGTTGGGTGGGCTGCTCTGGTCGACGAACTTCCAGCTGAGCACGCCGAGCAGGAGACCCGCGTTGACTTCGGCGCTGCGATCGATGGCGCGGCAGGCCGGCGAATTCGCGGCCTGGTTGAAGTCGACGACGATGCTGCCGCCGGTGACCGCGACCGGCGTCGCTTTCTTCGCCACCGGGTCGTAGTGCATGCGCACCAGCGTGCTGCCGTCGGGGCCGATGATTGCCGGCACGTAGACGCCGTCGACGACATGACCCTGCGACTGGAATATCTCCACCGCGCCGCTCGCATCGTAGGTGTAGAAGATCAGGAAGTAGTTGTCGCCGAGATCGTCATGACCGACGAAACGGAAGTCGAGACCGTGACCGCTGTGTGCGCGGTCGTACCAGATGCCGGTGAACGGCTTGGCGAACGTCGCCGCGGGCGCCGGCGCGTTCGACCAGCCCATCGCTGCGAGCATCGGCTGGGCGAGGCCCATCATGCGCGACTGGCCGGCGTTGTAGAACGCGTTCATCAGATCGCCCTGCTGCACCGTATGCGACAGGGTAGAGCCGACCGAGGTACTGCAGGCCGTGGTCTTGGTCACGTCGCAGGGTGCGTACAGGCTGGGGAAATTGTTCGGCGCGGGGCCGGTTGCCTGGTTCGCGGACGAGTTCACCGCGAGCGGGTCGGACCAGCGCAGCAAGGTCGGCGCAAAACGCGTGCCGGTGCTGGTCGTGGTCACGGTGTTGCCCGACGTCATCGCCGCGGCGCGGGCCGCATTGTTCGGCTGGCTGTTGAGTTCGTAGCCGAAGAACGGCGTATAACTCTGCATGTCGGCGCCGACGTCGACGATGCTGTCGCCGAACACGTCGTCCCAGGGGCCGAGGTCATAGTTCTGGTAGGTGACCGTCGTCGCGCTCTTGGTAATGCCGGCGCGCGCACCAATCGGCCCTGCGCTCGGGTCGGTGTTGGCGAGACCGAGGAAGCCGAGGCCATGGGTGATCTCGTGCATCGCGATGGCGATGAAATCGGACGAGTTCGTGCTGTTGTCCGGGGTATAGCCGAAATAGAACGGGCTGCCGCCGAGCACGCCGGCCGTGCCGATGTCGGAGTTGAACGTGATTTCGACGACATCACCGTCAACGCCGACGCAACTGCCGCCGAGCGCGCCGCACGGGGTCGTACCGCCCATGCGCGCGATCTGCGTGTTCGAGTACCAGGTATACCTTTTTGCCAGCCAGGGCATGGGGAAGCTGGTATCGGTGAACGCGAGGCTGGTCGAGGAGGCATGCGCGAGGGTCGCGCGCGTGGCGGTACCGCCGAGGTGCGCCCAGCAGGCATGCACCGTGATCGGGACGGGTGAATTGAGCTGTTGCGCGAGCTGCTGCACGGCATATTGCAGCGCGTTCTTGCGCTGGTCGCCGAGCGTCGTGCCCGGATTGCCGCCGACCGCAGATGCCGCGGTCGCGTCCGACCAAGGAGCAACATCGCAGCTCTGCGTCGGGTCGGTGGAGTTGGTGCTCGGATTGCCGAAATCGAGTGCGATGTTTGCGGTCGCCACCGTGGTCGATGGGGTCGCGGTCAGCGTTGCGGTCGCGCTCGACTTCGAACCGTTGATCGCGGTGATGTACCAGCGTCCGGCGGTCAACGGAATCGTGCTCGCGTTGGTGACCACGATCGATTCGTTCGATGATGAACTCATCGAGTGGTATTGCGCGTAGCGCTGGATCATGTCGTAGCTCAGGCACGGCGGCGCGGTCGCCGCGGTCGAGCAGTTGGCCGTGTCGGGGAATGGTGAACCGTAGCGCAGGAACAGGTCGACGTCGCCGCCGCTCCCCGTCATGTTGACGGTGAGCTGCTTTGCCGAGGCGTCGACGTCGATGTACGCGTTCGTGATCAGGGTGTTGGCGCCAAAATTCACGGTGAGTGGAGTTCCCGGCGTCAGTGCGGTTGCGGCGAAGGCAGCGGACGAAACGAGCGCGCCGAAGGTCGCGACAAAAGCGGACAGGCGGATGCGTGGGCTCATCATTGCGCCTCCGGCAGCGGTGTACGGGTCGGTGCCTTGCCCGCACGCGGATTCGGTTTTTCGACGCAGCCCACTTCGAGCGTGCCGTCGTCATTGCGCGTCGCGATCGCGGCAGTGAGTTTCGGACTGCTGACGGCGTTGCCCGCGAACGCGGGCTTTGCCGCAGTCCCGGCGCCAGGCGCCATGGCGAGCGGCTGGGCTTGCAACGGGGGCGTGTCGGCGGCGTATGCACTGCTCGCGCAGGTGGCCACTACGGCAGTGAACAGCAGGGTCATCCTCATCGCGGGCTCCTTGGGTTCGATGTCGATTTCGACACGGGGGCGGAGTCTGGCGCAGTCTGCATTACCCGATCGTTAACTGCGCCGCAGTCGATTGCGAAAGTCAGTGTGGCACGTCATGTTGCAGAATCCGTGCAGATCCGCGACCGCGCCGTTGCGCGGCAAGGAACGCGCCCTGCAGATAGCGCTCGGCGCGTTCAACCGCGGCGCGCGGCGACAGCCCAAGCGCCAGGCCGGCAGCCACGGCGGAGGCGAGAGTGCAGCCGGTTCCACGCACCGCATAATCTCGCCGGTCATGGGTGAAATCCAAATTGCTCCTGTCCGTGCTGAAATAGTCGCGAACCTGTTTGCCGTCGAGATGGCCACCCTTGATCAGCACGCCTTGCGCGCCAAGCCCGCACAGGTCCTCGGCGGCGGTGCGCATCTCTGCATGGGTGCGGATCGGGCGCTCGAGCAGGGCCTCGGCTTCGGGCACGTTCGGTGTCAATACCCGCGCGAGCGGGACAAGTTCGCGGCGCAGCACGGCGATCGCGCTGCGTGCAAGCAGGCGGTTGCCGCTGCTGGCGACGAGCACCGGATCGACGACGATGTTCGGCAGTCGATGCTGTCGCAGCCAGCGTGCCACGAGGCGCGTGTTTGCCGCGTTGCCGAGCATGCCGATCTTGACCGCGGCGATACGAAAATCCGTGCGAACCGCATCGAGCTGGGCGAGCAGGATGGCCGGCGGCAACATGCGGACCGAGGTGATTTCCCGGGTGTTTTGCGCGGTGACGGCCGTGATTGCGGTGAGCCCGTGCACGCCGCAGGCGGCGAAGGTTTTGAGGTCCGCCTGGATCCCGGCCGCCGAGCCGGAGTCTGATCCGGCGATACTCAGGACGCAGGGGGGTAGCTCGGTTCGGCTCATGTGAAAATCGGCGTGTTGTATTGATGCAACATGTTGGGATGTGCGCCGTAGTCGACTCAGCATGCGAAACCTATGGATGATGCGCTGGCGGCAGAAACTGGCGGGATGAAAGATGTTAAGTGAGTCTTGACGAAGTGTGGTTTTTTTGCCAACATTCGAGCCTGATTCGGGGAGAGATCTGGGCGTGCGTCTGGACCACATGCAGTCGATGGCTATCAAGCAACGTCTGTTTTCTGCGCTTGTCGGCGCGGTGTTGGTGTTGCCTGCCTCATTGTCGTTCGCTGCGCAGCCCGCCGGCAAGTTCAAGGGTGTTGCCAATGTGGTGCGTGCCTCGGCGCTTGAAGAGATGGCCATGTCGGGCGATCTCGTCGAAAGCTGGAGCGACTACGCGCTGAGTACGCTGAAGTCGAACTTCACCTGGGCGCGGGAGCCCGGTGAAGCAGCCGTGGAGGCGCCCACGATCTTCACCCGCACGCGCTCGAGTTGGGCACGCACGCCGGTTTCGCGTTTCCCGGATGCGTCGGTCGGGGACACGCAGCCGTTTCATGTGGCGATGCAATCGTCACGGGTTTCGGACTCGCCGATTTATGCGGCCGCGACCGACGCCGGCAATCTGTTGCCGGATCTTTCGCCCGGCCTGCGCCGCACGATCGTCGCGCCATCGTTTACCCAACCCGTGGACAACCTGGGCTACTGGCGATTCTCGCTGATTCTCGCCTACCAGAAGTTCAGCCTGTTCGCGCCGCTGCAGGGGTCGCAGTCGGCGTTCGGCGTCGACGGTTGGGCGTGGGAGGAGAGCCAGGTTGCGCTGCGCCACAAGGAAAATTCCGTCGGCTTCGGCACGCGCCTCGATATCGGCGGCAGGCTGGCGAAGGATCTGGACTGGCGTGCCGGCTATCAGTCGCGCGTGGCAATGGACAATTTCTACACCTACCGCGGAATTTTTGGCCAGGCTGGCAGCTTCGATATTCCCGCGAGCGGAAATATCGGCGTGGATTGGACTCCGGCGCGCAATCTGCGCCTGAGTGCCGATCTCGAGCACGTGATGTATGCACAGGTCGCGCCGTTTGCCGGCTACTCGCTGCCGGCGCAGTTTCAGCGTTACGTTTATCTTTCCAGTCGTGCGCTCGCTTGGGAGAACCTCGACATCTACTCGGTCGCGGCGGCTTGGCGCAACGCGGTGCTGGGAGAGTTGACCGTACGTTTCAGCACGCGCGAACAACCGCTGCCCAATCTGCCCGTGCTCCAGCACTTGCTGCAGCCGAACCTGGCGTCGCACGACTGGGAATTCGACTACGCGCGCGCGCTCGGCGATCGGTCGATGTTCCGTTTCCGCGCCGTCTACGCGCCGCTTCAACTGCTCGGCATTCCGAGTTACACGGCAGACGGCAACTTTGGCGCAAACCGGATGCGCTACGAGGCGTTGCTGACCACGTCGTTCTGAAGCCGCCGCGGGCGCGGACGTGTTCCCCCGCCAAATCCGGCTATCCGTTTGTTTTACCCGGCAATTGTGCTAGGCTCGCGGAGCCCGGGCAGGTGCGCTGCTGCGGGCAGACGATTACCAAAACTACTAGAAACAAAATCAAGATCAGATGGCTTTGCGTGCCTTCATCGCCGCAAGTTTGCTTGTTGTCGCCGGTTTTTGCCGTGCGCAGGCCTTCAGCGTGGGCGATCCATCGGCCGTGGACGGTTCTGCGACGATTTACCGGATCAACCTGGCCAGCCGGTCGGTTTCGGTCGCAGGCACTGCCGGCAATGGCGGCAACGGTCAACCCATCGTTGCTGTAGGCGCTTTGACCTTTAGCCCAGCCGACGGCAATTTGTACGCACTGGCATTGACGGGAGCCGCAACTCCGACGCTGGTCACCCTGAGCCAGAGTACGGGCAAGGCTGCGACGGTAAGCCAGGTTGCAGGAGTGGCGTCCACTTCGGCAAAAGGCCTTTCGCTTTCGTTCGATTGCAATGGACGGTTGTGGATGGCGTCTGCCGACAGCAACAATTTTTGGGAGATCATTCCGGGTACCGGTCAAACCAAGCTTGTCGGCAATCTCGGCGTGAAGATCACGGGTCTCGCTTTTCGCAACGGAGTCTTGTGGGGAGTTGGTGGCAGCGGCAATGCGAATTTGTACACGATTGCCACCGACAGCGGAAAGGCGACATCGATGGGGGCATACGGCGTTGCGGTGTCCACGCCGGTGGATGTGGGCTTCGATGCCGCGGGTACCCTTTGGGCGTTGCTACGAAACTACGACGGCTTCAATCCGCCGACGCAACTCAATCGCCTGGCGCAGATCAATCTCGCCACCGGCGCAATGAGCATTGCCGGTACGGTAGCGAACCCTTCGACCGGTTCGGCGCTGCCCGAAACCTTCCAGGGATTGGCGACGGCGCCGCCAGTGTGCGCTGCTGATCCGCCCCCCTCTTCGACCGTCGGTGCGCCGATACTTTCGCGGGCGGGGGTGGCGGCGTTGATCCTGTCGCTGCTGCTTGCCGTGTGGTCGGTGGTCTACGCACGGCAACGGAACTGATTCGCGGCCGACTGTCGGGTCGAAGGGCAGTCAACGAGGAATGCGAACTGAACGGCGCCTGCGATGATGCTGAACGCGCCGCAGCCCTCGACTGTTTTGACGTATCATTCCGCGCTCGTAATCCGAACACAGGTGCAAGCATGAGCAAGGCGTCCAGCGCGGGTTCGCTGAAGATGTCGCTGGAGTTGTCTGGCGCAAACAGGTCCCACGGAAAGTTCGGCAACACGAAACGTTCTTTGGCAACTCTGTGCCTGGCCCTGTTCGCGCCGCTCGCGTCCGCCGCTCCGTTCGCCTACGTCGCCAATTATTCCGGTTGCACCGTGGATACGACGACCTACGCGGGTTGCGTGACCGTGCTGGATGTCGCCCTGCCGACCAGCCAGGTCGTCGCGACCATCCATGCGACGACGGCAACGTCGACGACGCCGGCCACCGGTACGGGACCGCTTGGCGTCGCGATCAACCCCGCCGGAACCCGCGTCTACGTAGTCAACTATGGCGACAGCACGGACTTGAAGACGGCGGGCACGGTGTCGGTCATCGACTCCGACCCGACCTCTGCAACGCTCAACACGGTGATCGCTTCGATTGCCGTTGGCGTGCGGCCGCAGACAGTCGCGGTCAATCCCAACGGTGCAACAGTCTATGTGACCAACAGCGTCGGCAACACGGTTTCAGTGATCGATGCCGCGGCGAACAAGGAAACGGCCAAGATCACGGTCGGCGGTGTGCCGGTCGGTGTCGCCTTCACTCCGGACGGGAAAAAAGCGTACGTCACCCTGGCCGACAAGAGCCGGGTCGCGGTGATCGATGCAACGACGAACACGGTTTCGAGCGCGACGATTGCGCTGACATCCAACAATCCCGTGGGCATCGTGGTCAATCCGGCGGGCACGTTCGCCTATGTCGCCAACTATGGTCAGGGCGACTACAAGCAGGTTGGTACCGTGTCGGTGATCGATACAACCAAGGATGCCGAGGTTGCCGTGATTCCGGTCGACATCGGCCCGCTCGGCATCGCAACTTCGCAGGATGGCGGCAAAGTGTATGTTTCCAACTATGTCAGTGGCACCGTATCCGTCATCGACGCGGCAACGAACAAGGTAACCGCCGAATTGTTGGTAGGTACCGGCCCGTTGGGCATCTCAGTGGATTCCAATGGGACCTACGCCTACGTCAACAACGCCAGCGGCGCTTCGGTGGCGGTGATCGATCTGGCAACGAATACCCTGCGCGCATCCTGGGTGAGCGGCGGCACCGGGCCGAATTACAGCGCGATTACCAGTTCGGCCGGGTTGTCGGTGAATCTCAATCAGCGCGGCCTTACCGGCTCGTGGTACAACGCGAGTGTGAGCGGTCAGGGCCTCGTGCTCGAATCGAGCCCGGACGTGGGTGGGGCCGGCCACGGCAGGCTGTTTGCGGGCTGGTTCACCTACGATACCACCGCGGCAGGTGGGCAGCGCTGGTATTCGCTGCAGGGCGACGTCAACAGCACCGACAAGGTTGCGGCGTTGACCATCTACGCGGGAACGGGAGGCAGTTTCAACGCGGGCCCGGCGGTGGTTCCGGTCGTGGTCGGCCAGGCGACGCTCCAATTCACCGATTGCGCACATGGCATTTTGCGTTACACCTTCAGCGACGGCAGCAATCGCAAAGGCTTCATTGCACTGGATCGACTGACGGGCGGCGCGACGTGCACAACCAGCGGGGACAGCGGTCCGGCTGGCGGTGGCGATCAGTACTCGGGCAGTTGGTACAACCCCAATACCAGCGGTCAGGGCCTTGTTCTCAACGTCGATCAGACCAAGACGCCGGGGCCGATTCTTTTCGGCGGCTGGTTCACTTATGCGCCGAACGGGCAGCAGATTGGCGGCGGGGCGAGCCAGAACTGGTTCACGATCCAGTCGAGCGGCGCACCGACCCAGGTCAATTCGTACGGTGCGGCCATCGTTTCGGGTTCCGGTGGCGCCTTTCTGGATCCCACAAGCAAGGTGACGACCACGACGGTCGGCTCGGCGAATATCTTGTTCACCAGCTGCACGACGGCGAGTTTGACTTACAGTTTCACCGCGGGAGCCAATCAGGGTCTCGGTGGAACGCAGAATCTCGTGCGGCTCGGGCCGCCGCCGGCCGGTTGTCAATGATCGCTGAAACGGCCGCTGAGAAGCGGCCGTTTTTCTTCGGCATCGACAGGAAGGGGAGTTACAACATTTCCGACGCGTAGTCGGCCAGCCGCGAACGTTCGCCGCGGCGCAGGGTGATGTGCGCGGAATGCTGCCAGTCCTTGAAGCGGTCGACGGCGTAGGTCAGGCCCGAGGTCGTTTCGGTCAGGTAGGGCGTGTCGATCTGCTCGACGTTGCCGAGGCAGACGATCTTGGTGCCGGGGCCGGCGCGCGTGATCAGCGTCTTCATCTGCTTCGAGGTCAGGTTTTGCGCCTCGTCGATGATCAGGTAGCGGCTGAGAAAGGTGCGGCCACGCATGAAATTCATCGCGCGGATCTTGATGCGCGAGGCGAGCAGGTCGTTGGTCGCCTGCCGGCCCCAGGCGCCGCCCTCCTGCGGCGTGGCGAGCACCTCGAGATTGTCGGTCAGCGCACCCATCCATGGCGTCATCTTTTCCTCCTCGGTGCCGGGCAGGAAGCCGATGTCCTCGCCGACCGAGACTGTCGCGCGCGTCATGATTATTTCGCGGTAGCGCTGCGTATCCATCGTCTGCGCGAGGCCCGCGGCGAGCGCAAGCAGGGTCTTGCCAGTGCCGGCCGTGCCGAGCAGCGTAACGAAATCGACTTCCGGGTCCATCAGCGCGTTGAGGGCGAAATTCTGTTCACGGTTGCGCGCGTGCACGCCCCACACCGCGTGCGAACCGCGATAGTCGTCGATGATCTGCAGCGTGGCCTTGCCTTCGGCGACGCGCAGTACGCGCATTTCGATCTCGTCTTCGCCGGGCAGGTAGACGAATTCCTGCGCGACCCAGGCCTCGTCCTTTTTCAGCTTGATCTCGTAGAACGTATGCCCGCGCTCGGACCACGAACGCACTTCGGAATGCTTTTCCCAGAAATTCGCCGGAAGTTCGTTGTAGCCCTTGTACAGCAGGCTGAAGTCATCGAGTGCGCGGTCGTTCTCGTAGTCTTCGGCGGTGATGCCGTAGATCGAGGCCTTGATGCGCAGGTTGATGTCCTTCGACACCAGCACGACGGGCACGTCGGGTCGCTGCTCGCGCAGATCGACGATAGCGGCGAGGATGAGATTGTCGGGGATGCCCTTCTTCTTCGCTGCCGCACCGTTGATGGGGGTGAAGTTCTGCGTCTGGAAGTAGAGACGACCGACCTGCGCGCCTTTCTTTTTCAGTTGCAACGTCTTCGGCAGGCGCAGTTCGAGGCCTTGCTCGATCGACTTGCTGCCGCCCTGCTCGATCAGCTCGTTGATGAAGCGGCTGACCTGGCGCACGTTGCGCGAAACCTCCGAGGTGCCTTTTTTCGCCGCATCGAGTTCTTCGAGTACCGTCATTGGCAGGAATACGTCGTGCTCCTCGAAACGGAACAGGGCGGTCGGATCGTGCATCAGTACATTGGTGTCGAGAACGTAGATGCGCTTGCCTCGGGTCATGCGATGGTCACCCTCGTTGATCGTGCGAAAGGAACGGCGCCGCAGGGTGCGGCGGGAATGTGACAGCAAAAATGTGCCCGGCGGAATCGGGTCACTTGGGCTCGGCATCCAGCACGGCGAGAACGGCATCGGCGTGGCCCTTGATCTTGACGCCGCGCCATTCGTGCTTGAGTTTGCCATCGGGGCCGACCAGGAAGGTCGAGCGCACGACACCGAGATGGCGCTTGCCGTACAGCACTTTCTCGTGGATCACGTCGAAAGCATTGCACCAGGTCTCATCGGTGTCGGCAACGAGTTCGAAGTTGAGCGCCTGCTTGAGCTTGAACTTGTCGTGCGAAACGAGGGAGTCGCGCGACACGCCAAGCACGACGGCACCGCGCCTGGCGAAATCTTTCTGCCGGTCGCGAAAATCCTGCGCTTCGAGCGTGCAGCCCGGTGTCGCGTCCTTCGGGTAGAAGTAGACGACGACGTACTTGCCCGCAAGGTCGCGCAGGCGAATCTGGACATCGTCGCCGACAGCGCCACGCAAATCCGGAACTTTGTTGCCGACTTTCATTTGTGGTCTGACACCTCAGAACTTCATCGGATCCATGATCGCATCGAGATTGAGCCCGTCACAGAATTCGAGGAAATCGTCGCGCAGCCCGGCGATGTGCGTGTCGGACGGGATGCCGATCGTGATCTGCGCCGAGAACATGTCCGCACCGGTCTGCATCGCGCGGTAGCGCGTCGATTGCAACTGCTCGATGCTGATCTGGTGGCGTTGGAAGAATTCGGCGAGCTGGAAGAGGATACCGGGCTTGTCGGCCGCGACGACCTCGACCACGTAGGGCAGCAGATTCGTCTGCACCGGTTTGGCGCCGGTACGCGAAAAGGACAGGCGCAGGCGATCGTCACGTTCGAGCCGGGTCAGCGCCGATTCGAGTTTCGCGATCGCATCCCACGGACCCTGCGCGAGTACGAGCACGGCGACTTCCTGGCCGAGCATCGCCACGCGCGATTCGGCAAGGTTGCAGCTGCAGTCGGCGATGCGTTTGGCTATGGCGACCAGCGGGGATTTGGCGTGTTCGGCGAACGCGCTGATCAACAGGTAGTTTTCGTTCGCTGCGGGGCGTTGCGCGGTGTCGGTCAAAGTCGACTCGGCAGGGGATTCGTGGATTCCGCGAGAATACTTGCCACGCCACCTACCCGCAAGTAACATCGCCGCTCCCCGAGAATTCCCTTGTCCGGCAACGAGTTCGCCTTGAAGAGTATCGTCGGCAGCACATGCGCGCTCGCCACTCCGTTCCGCGGAGGTGCGGTCGATTTCGATGCGTTCGCGAAGCTGATCGATTTTCAGCTCGAAGGCGGCACCCAGGCGCTCGTCGTTGCCGGTTCGACCGGCGAAGCGCACGCGCTCGATCAGGCCGAATACGATGGACTCCTGCGCCAGGCCGTTGCCCGTACCGGCGGTCGCATGACCATCCTCGCCGGAACCGGTACCGCGAATACGCGCAAGACCATCGAGTCGACGAAGCGCGCGCAGAGTCTCGGTGCCGATGCGGCGCTCGTCGTCGCGCCGTACTACGTGCGGCCAACCCAGGAAGGCCTGCTGCGTCACTACACTGAAGTCGCCGACCACGGCGGCTTGCCGGTCGTGCTGTACAACGTGCCGGGGCGCACCGGTTGCGACCTCAAGCCAGATGTCGTGGCGAAGCTGGCGTTGCACGAGCGCATCGTCGGTATCAAGGAGGCGGTCGGCGATGCTGCGCGCGTGGCGGCATTGGCGGCGCTCAAGAGCCCCAAGTTCGTGTTCCTGAGCGGTGATGATCCGACCGGGATGGCCGCGATGCTGGCCGGCGCCGAAGGCGTGATCTCGGTCGCCGCCAACGCCGCGCCGCGGCCGTTCCGTGCGCTGTGCGATGCGGCGCGTGCCGGCGACCGCGCGCGGGCGCAGGTTTTGCACGACGCGCTGACGCCGCTGTTCGACCTGCTGGGCGCGGAACCCAACCCGATTCCGCTGAAATGGGCGCTCGCCCATCTCGGCATCGGCACGAGCGAGTTACGCCTGCCGCTGACTAGCCTTCCGGCTGCGCACCACGCGCACGCCCGTGCGGTACTCGACGCGGTGATGCAACTTGCTGTCTCGATTCAGCCGCGGCACAGCAGTGCCGCTTAAAATCCCACTTTCCCTTCTTCAGGATGCAACCGTGAAGCGCCATTTCCCCATCCGTGGATTCGTTCCGACGCTGATCGTTGCCACCGCCTTGCTCGGCGGCTGCGGCTGGTTTCATCGTGATCGCGCCGAGTACTACAAAGGTGCGCAGGAAACCCGGCCACTCGAAGTGCCGCCCGATCTCGATACGCCATCGACGACGCGTGAGCTCGTCGTCCCGGGCGCGACGGCGACCGCTGTGGCGGGCGCATCGTCTACCGGCGTCGGCAGTGCGCCACCCAGCGTGAGTACAGGCCCGGTCGATCTGCATGTCGCCGATACGGTCGACAATGCCTACCAGCGTGTCGGCCTCGCGCTTGAGCGCGTCCAGCTCGGCAAGGTCTCGAGCAAGGACGATGCGGCACACAGCTACGCTTACGATTTCGATGGCGCAGTCACCAGTCGGCCGGCCGTGCCGCAGGAACATCACTGGTACTCGCGCATCCTGCACCCGTTCGGTGGCGACAAGGCGCAGACGCAAAGCGTGAAGGCGGCTCTGCGCGTGAACGTCACCGAGGACGCCGGCGGTGCGCGCGTCAGCGTCGTCCCGGCGCCGGGCGACAAGTCGGGCGAAGCCGCCGCGCAGCGCATGATCGCAGCCTTGCGCGAGCGCATGTCCTGAGCTTCGCACGTCGTCAGACCAAGCGAGAAGGGCGCGATTCATCGCGCCCTTCTTTTTACGGAAGCGCAACTGGGGGCGGGTTTCAGCGTTCCAGCAGCGGCAACTTGTTCGGCTTGCCGTCCCATTCCTTCGCGTCGGCCGGCGCGTCCTTGCGTACGGTCAGCACCGGCCATGACTTCGCCAGCTCCGCGTTGAGCTGGACGAAATGCTCCTGGCCAGCCGGCACGTCGTCTTCAGGATAGATCGCGTTCGCCGGGCACTCCGGCTCGCACAGGGTGCAGTCGATGCACTCCTCCGGATCGATCACGAGAAAGTTCGGTCCCTCGTGGAAACAATCCACCGGACACACTTCCACGCAGTCCGTGTATTTGCACTTGATGCAGTTTTCAGTGACGACGAAGGGCATGGCGAGTCAGAAAGCTTTTGCAGGAGCCAGTTGGAAAGATGTCCCGGCTGGAAGCGTGCGAGCGTAGCCGCTTGTCGCCGAAATACTGGCGCTCCCAAGGGGATTCGAACCCCTGTTTAGGCCTTGAGAGGGCCCCGTCCTAGGCCTCTAGACGATGGGAGCGGATTGGGTCTGCACCGCAAGCGCGGTAGTATATCGGTTTCATCGGCCGCGAAACAGATGTTCCGCGCGTCCGCGGTCGTTTGCAGGAAAGCGAAAACAACAAGAATGACTGAAACCGTCCCGTCCAGCCCCGGCACCAGCGTGCCGGTGAATCTGCGCATCATCCCGCGCGAGCAGCATGCGATCTCGCGCAAGAATATCTCCGCAGGAGCGCTGCGCGTGCTCTACCGTCTCAACGAAGCGGGTTTTTCCGCATTCCTCGTCGGTGGTGCAGTACGCGACTTGCTGCTCGGCGGCCGGCCGAAGGATTTCGATGTGGCGACCAATGCCACGCCCGAGGACGTCAAGCGCCTGTTCCGCAACTGCCGTCTGATCGGCCGGCGATTCCGCCTCGCCCATGTCGTGTTCGGCAACGAGATCGTCGAAGTCGCCACGTTTCGTGGATCGAGCGACGATGGCAGCGGTGATCGTCACGTCGTCGACGGCCGCATCGTGCGCGACAACGTCTACGGCACGATCGAAGAAGATGCGGTGCGTCGCGATTTCACCGTCAACGCGCTCTACTACGACATAGCGGATTTCTCGGTGCGCGACTACGTCGGCGGCTACGAGGACCTCATGCGGCGCGAGCTGCGCCTGATCGGCGATCCGGTGCAGCGCTACCGCGAAGACCCGGTGCGCATGCTGCGCGCGGTGCGACTTGCGGCCAAGTTGGAGTTTTCGATTGCGGCCGACGCGCGGGCACCGTTCGACGATCTCGGCGAACTGCTGCTGCAGGCGCCGCCGGCGCGCCTGTTCGACGAGTCGCTGAAGATGTTCATGGCCGGCAGTGGCCTGAAGAGTTTCCGCGCGCTCGACACCTCCGGCCTGCTCGCCGACGTGTACCCGCTGACCGCGCGCGCGCTGGCGATCAAGAGCGGTGTTACGTTCCGCGCAATGATCGAGCAGGGCATGGCCAACACCGACGCGCGCGTCGCCGAGGGCAAGCCGGTGACGCCGGCGTTCCTGTTCGCGATCCTGCTCTGGGGGCCGGTACGTGCGCAGGTCGAGAAAGAGCTGGCGCGCGGGACCGACATGAATCTGGCGTGGATGCGCATCGGCAACCTCGTGATGAACGAGCAGTCCAGGCACGTCGCCATACCGCGCCGGTTCGCGATCGCGATCGAGGAGATCTGGTCGTTGCAGCCGCGCTTCGAGCAGCGACAGAAGAAGCGCGTGTTCCGCCTGCTTGCGCATCCGCGTTTTCGTGCGGCCTATGATTTTCTTTTGCTGCGTGGCGGCGAGGGTACCGAGATCGCCGCGCTCGGTGCGTGGTGGACCCAGGCGCAGGCCCTGTCCCACGATGCTCTCGCGGTTCAGTTGAATGCGTTGCCGACGCCGTCGTCCACTGCGATGGACGATGCCGGCGACGTTGCCGCCGCGCCGCTGCCGAAGCGCCCGCGCCGCCGCCGCAAGCGGCTGCCCGCGGCGGTGCACTCGCCTTCGGAGTAGCCGGGGCGCCGTGGTCGCCGTCTATATCGGGATCGGCAGCAATCTCGACGCTCCGGGCGAGCAGGTCGAGCATGCATTGCGCGAACTGGATGCCTTGCCGCGTACGCGGGTGGTCGCCCGTTCGCGCCTCTATCGAACAGCGCCTTGGGGAGGCGTCGAACAGCCAGATTTCATCAACGCGGTGGCACGGCTGGAAACCGGGATCGAGGCCGGCCATCTGATGCACTCCCTGCTCGACATCGAACACCGCGCCGGTCGCCGGCGTATTGGCCAGCGCAACGGCCCGCGCATCCTCGATCTCGATTTGCTGCTCTACGGCGACGCGTGTATCGACAATGTCGACTTGCGGGTGCCGCATCCGCGCCTGCACGAGCGCGCGTTCGTCCTGGTTCCGTTGGCGGAGATCGCGCCCGATCTCGTCGTACCCGGACTGGGGCCGGTAGGCGCTTTGCTGGCCGGGGTGGATGCGGATCACGGGATTAATTTGGCGCACGGTCCGATTTGAATTGCGGCGCTGCACCACGCGACCGGGCGATTCGATACACTAACCAGCCCGCGTCCGACGAGCGCCCCATGTCCGCCCACCCCAAGTCCGCTGCCGCCAGGTCGCCGGTCACCGTGCCGCGGCTGTTCGAGATGAAAGCCGCCGGCGAGAAGATCGTCATGCTGACTGCCTACGACGCCGGTTTCGCCGCGCAATGCGAAGCGGCCGGCGTCGATGTCGTGCTCGTCGGCGATTCTCTCGGCAATGTCGTGCAGGGGCGCGAGAATACCTTGCCGGTGACGCTGGACGATATGGTCTACCACAGCGCGGCGGTGAAACGCGGCCTCGTTGCGCCACTACTGGTCGCCGACCTTCCGTTCATGACCTACCGAGATATCGACACCGCGCTGCGATCGAGTGCGCGTCTCGTCGCCGAGGGTGGCGCGGCTATGGTCAAGCTCGAAGGGGCCGATTACGTGCTCGACGCCATTCACGCGCTTGATCGACGTCAGGTGCCGGTGTGTGCGCATCTCGGGCTCACGCCACAATCGGTGCACAAGTTTGGCGGCTATCGCGTGCAGGGCAAGACCCGCTCGGCCGCCGAACGCCTCATCGCCGATGCACAGGCGGTCGAGCAGGCCGGCGCTTCGCTGCTCGTACTCGAATGCATGCCGGCCGCGCTGGCGAAGACGATCACGGCCGCGTTGCGCATTCCCACGATAGGCATCGGTGCCGGCGTGGACTGCGACGGCCAGGTGCTGGTGATCTACGACATGCTCGGCATCACGCCCGGCAGGCGTCCGAAGTTCTCCCGGGACTTCCTTGCCGGCACGGACTCGGTTGCCGATGCGATCAAAGCCTACGCCAGGGCCGTACGCAACCGCTCATTCCCCGGCCCCGAGCATTCGTTCTGAGCGCGATGGATACGGTCACAACAGCAACTGAGCTGCGCACGCACATAGCCGCCTGGCGCCGCGACGGCTTGCGCGTCGGGCTCGTGCCGACGATGGGCAACTTGCACGAAGGTCATTTCTCCTTGATCGGGCGTTGCCGTGCCCACGCCGATCGCGTCGTCGCCAGCGTGTTCGTCAACCCGACCCAGTTCGGGCCGAATGAGGATTTCGCGCGGTATCCGCGCACGCTGGAGCAGGATCGGCTCGGGCTCGCCGCGCACGGTTGCGACTTGTTGTTCGCGCCGAAGGTCGAGGAAATGTATCCGTTCGGCATCGATAAGAGCGTGCGCGTCGACGTGCCGGTGGTGTCCGTACCGCTCGAAGGCGAACTTCGTCCCGGCCACTTCGCCGGCGTCGCCACCGTGGTCACGAAACTGTTCCACCTCGTCCAACCCGACGTCGCCGTGTTCGGGCGCAAGGACTACCAGCAACTGCTCGTGATCGAGCGTCTCGTGCTTGACCTGCGCCTGCCGATCGAAATCGTCGGTGCGCCCATCGTGCGCGAGGCGAACGGCTTGGCGATGAGTTCGCGCAACCAGTACCTGTCGGTGGACGAACGCGGACGCGCCGGTCTGATCCGCGAGGTGCTGCTCGGCATGCAGGACGCGGTAAATGACGGTATGCCGATCGCCGAGGTCGAGAGGCTCTCGCGCGGGATCCTCGAAGGCAACGGATTTGCGCTGGACTATGCGGTCGTGCGCTCGGCACATACCCTGCTCGAACCCGCAGCCGGCCAATGCGACGGACTGGTTGCGTTGGTCGCGGCCCGGCTTGGCAAGACGCGGCTGATAGACAACCTCGAAATCGATCCGAATCCCCCCGTGTTGCGCATGTTTGAACGAAATCACGCCACTCGCGCAGATTCGTTCTCGAACTTGTAGCAAAAAAGTTTTTCGTGTGGTAAAGTCGCCACCGTCATTGGGATTTTCGCAACGCGAGCTCGTTGCCCCAGTGCACGCAGGGCGCATGTTTGGTAATCGTCACTCTGACTTACAAACCCTCTCTGGATTCAGCTGAGGGTTTTTTTTCGTGCGCACGATGGCTATAACCTGTTGATTTCAATGGTGGCACGCGCAAATTGTTGCTATGCAGCTAAATTGCGCGAGACAATTAGGGCTATTGCTGACCGGTTGCGCCTGCAGCAATAACTGTCGGCGTTGAAGCTGGCTGCTGCGCGGCAGCTTGACGCCGCAGGGTAGGTTGGCGAAGTCGACTGGGTTTGTTGTTTTTTTGCTACGGTGATGGGTATGCAGCTCAATATGCTCAAGGCGAAGATCCACCGCGCGACGGTGACCCACGCGGAACTGCACTACGAGGGTTCCTGCGCGATCGACGGGCGCCTGCTCGACATTTCCGGCATCCGCGAGTACGAGCAGATCCACATCTACAACGTCAACAACGGCGAGCGCTTCTCGACCTACGCGATCCGTGCCGACGAGGGCTCGGGCATCATCTCGATCAACGGCGCCGCCGCACATCGCGCCGCGCCGGGGGACATCGTCATCATCTGCGCCTACGGCGTGCTGAGCGAGGCCGAAGTGGCCAATTTCAAGCCGACCCTGGTTTACGTCGACCGGCAGAACGCGCTGAGCCACACGAAGAATTCGATTCCGAAACAGGCGGCTTGATTTTTGCGGTCATCCTCGATCGCAAAAATCAAAAAGCGGCCATTCCTGGCCGCACTTCTCAATGAGAATCGAGCGCCCACAACACGTGTTCGCGCACCAGCTCCGAGGGGTGCTCCTTGCGTGCGGATAGTGCAGTGACGACTTCCGCGCTGCGTGGCGCATTGCCGAGCGCCACGGCGATATTGCGCAGCCAGCGCTCGTAGCCGATGCGGCGGATCGCCGAACCCTCGGTATTTGTCAGAAATTCTTCTTCGCTCCAGGCAAACAGTTCGATCAGCGACACGGAATCCAGGCCGTGGCGGGTGATGAAGTCCGGTTCGGCGGACTTCACCGCGAACTTGTTCCACGGGCAGACCAGTTGGCAGTCGTCGCAGCCGTAGATGCGGTTGCCCATCGCGCGGCGGAACTCGACGGGAATGCTCCCGTGCAGCTCGATCGTCAGGTAGGAAATGCAGCGGCGTGCGTCGAGCTGGTTCGGCGCGACGATCGCCTGCGTAGGGCAGACGTCGATGCAGCGCGCGCAGGTGCCGCAATGCTCGCTCGCCGGCGCGTCGACCGGCAGCGGCAGATCGGTGAACAACTCACCGAGGAAGAACCATGAGCCGGCGCTGCGGTTTATCACGGTGGTGTTCTTGCCGATCCAGCCGAGGCCGGCGTTGCGTGCCAACGCCTTTTCCAACACCGGCGCGGAATCGACGAATGCTCGGTAGCCGAACGGCCCGATTTCAGCGGCGATGCGGTCGGCGAGTTTCTGCAGGCGGGTCCGCAGCAGTTTGTGGTAGTCACGGCCGAGCGCGTAGCGCGAAACGTAGGCGAGCTGCGCATCGTCGAGCACCTCCCAGGCATCGCGCGCCTGCGGCGGGTCGTAGTCCATGCGCACCGAGATGACGCGCAGGGTTCCCGCCTGCAACTCGGCAGGCCGGCTGCGCTTCACGCCGTGACGCTGCATGTAGTCCATCTCGCCGTGGCGTTTAGCGGCCAGCCAGCGGAGCAGATGCGTTTCGTCGGCGGCGAGATCGGTTGCACTGATGCCGACCTGCTGGAAGCCGAGTTCCGCGCCCCAGCGCTTGATGCGCGCGGCGAGTTGCGAATGGTCGGAAAGATGCGGCATGTGGGCCAGTATAATTCCCGGATGCAACCCCCTTTCTCCAGCGGCTCGCTGTACACCGTTGCGCAGGTGCGCGAAATGGAGCGCGCGGCGATCGGTACGCTGCGCCTTCCGGGCTACGAGTTGATGTGCCGCGCCGGCGCCGCCGCATTCGATCTGCTGCGCCTGCGTTGGCCCGGTGCGCGCCGCATCGCGGTGCTGTGCGGTGTCGGCAACAACGGCGGCGACGGCTACATGCTGGCCCGCTGCGCGCGCAACGCCGGAATGGACGTGATCGTGCTCGCGCTCGGCAAGCCACGCGATGGCAGCGAAGCCGCGCAGGCGCATGCGGACTGGCGTTCCACGGGCGGTGAGGTGCAGTCGGTGGACGCGGCATGGCCGCACGCCGATGTCTACATCGACGCGCTTTTCGGCATCGGCCTTGCGCGCGCCGTCGAAGGCGTCGCACGCGACTGGATCGCGAATTTGAACGCGGCTTCGATGCCGGTGCTCGCGCTGGACGTGCCGTCGGGTCTCGACGCCGACACCGGGTTCGCGCCGGGGCCGGTGGTGCGTGCGACGGCGACGATCACGTTTCTCGCGGACAAGCGCGGGCTGCACACCGGCATTGCCGCGGATTGCGTCGGCGAGGTCGTTGTCGATGCACTGGCGCTTACCGAGGAAGTCCGCACGAACATCCCCCGCGATGCGCGCCTGCTCGATGCCGCCATGATCGCCGCCGCGCTGCCGCCGCGCGCGCGCGACGGGCACAAGGGCCGCTACGGCCATGTGCTCGCGATCGGCGGCGATGTCGGCATGGGTGGCGCCATTCGTCTGGCGGGCGAAGCCGCGTTGCGCACCGGCGCGGGGCTGGTCAGCGTGGCGACGCAGGCCGAACACATCACCGCGATCAACGCCGCGCGCCCCGAACTGATGGCGCATGCGGTGCCCGGTATCCAGGAGTTGAAACCGCTGATCGAGCGCGCCAGCGTAGTCGCGCTCGGCCCGGGGCTGGGCCGGCGCGCATGGGGCCACGCGCTCTGGCACATTGCGATCGCGGCCGGCAAGCCGCTCGTGCTCGACGCGGACGGATTGAACCTGCTTGCCAACGATGGCGTGGCGCTGTCGGCGCAAACCGTGTTGACGCCGCATCCCGGCGAGGCGGCGCGCCTGCTCGGCGTCGACACGGACGCGATCGCACGCGACCGTTTCGCTGCCGTGCGCGAACTGGCGCGCAGCCGTCGTGCCGTCGTCGTGCTCAAGGGCGCGGGGACACTGATCGCGAGCGCGGAAGGCGGAGTCGCTGTCTGTCCCTGGGGAAATCCTGGAATGGCTTCGGGTGGTATGGGTGATGTGCTGACCGGCGTGATCGCCGGCCTGCTTGCACAAGGTTTCGATGCGTGGCATGCGGCATGGATCGGCGTGGCCCTGCACGCGCGCGCGGGCGACGCGGCGACGCGTGACGGCGAAGTTGGCCTGATCGCGAGCGACGTGTTCGCACTGCTGCGGCGGCTGCGCAATGGGCTCGATCCGGCATGAGCGGCGCATTCGAAGCCGAACTGGACGAAGCCGGGCTGGTCGCGCTGGCCCGGCGGTTGGCCGCGCACTTGGGCGACGGCGGCGTGATCCACCTGCACGGCGATCTCGGCGCAGGCAAGACCACGTTCGCGCGCGCCATGCTCGGCGTGCTTGGCGTCGGTGCGCGCATCAAGAGTCCGACCTACAGCCTGATCGAGTCGTACGAGGCGAACGGCCTGCGCGCCCACCACCTTGACCTGTATCGCATCGCGGCACCGGACGAACTGGAATTCCTCGGACTTTCCGATCTGGCTGCGGGGCGGTTCCTGTTGCTTGTCGAATGGCCCGAACGCGGTGGCAACGTGCTGCCGGCGCCGGATCTGGTGGCGCATTTCGCACATGCGGGTGCGAAACGCCGCCTGCGCCTGGAGTCCCGGACGAAGCGGGGCGTGCACTGGCTCGGCATCCTTGGTGGCCAGGCTCCTGCCTGAACACAATCTCTAGTAGTCATTCAGGAATCTAACCTAGACTGCGGATTTATAAAGAAAAATCCTTGATTTTTTTCGCGCGTTGAGATTCAATCCGCGCTATGTGGGGGAAATCGCGCCAATCATTGCGTCATCTGATCGCCGGCGGATTGCTGCTGGCGCTGGTGCCGTTTTCTTCCGCAACCGAACTCAAGGCCGCGAAGATTTCCGTCGAAGCGGACCGCACGCGCGTGTTCCTCGATCTTGCGGGGCCGGTCGACTACAAGCTGTTCGAAATCACCAACCCGGGGCGCATCGTGCTCGACATGCGCGACTCGGCGGCGGCTGAAAGTTTTGCCGTGCCGGGCGGCCGTGGTCTGCTCAAGTCGCTGCGCACCGGCGCGCAGAACAAGACCGACCTGCGCGTCGTGCTCGACCTCGCCGCGGACGTGCGACCGAAGAGTTTCCTGATGCCACCCGATGCGGGCTCCGGCTATCGCCTGATCGTCGACCTGTATCCCAAGGGCAAGGGCGGCAAGGCCGAAGTCGTCAAGAGCGCGCACGCGGCTGCGGCGAAAGCACGCGACGTCGTGGTCATGATCGACCCCGGTCACGGCGGCAACGATCCCGGCGCGAGGGGCAACGCCGGCACGCAGGAGAAGCAGATCACGATGATGGTCTCGCGCGAACTCAAGCGTCAGATCGACAAGGCGCCCGGCATGCGCGCGGTGCTGACGCGCGACGGCGACTACTACGTCGGTCTGGAGGACCGCTATCGCAAGGCGCGCGAGATGAAGGCCGACTTGTTCGTATCGATCCATGCCGACGCGTTTACCTCGAGCGATGCGCGTGGCTCCTCGGTGTGGATGCTGTCGCCGCGTGGCGCGACGAGCGAGGCGGCGCGATTCCTCGCCGACCGCGAGAACAATTCCGACCTCGTCGGCGGCGTGAAGCTCGACAAGAAAGACAACACGCTGGCGGCGGTACTGCTCGATCTTTCCCAGTCCTCGACGATCGAAGCGAGCGGTGCGGTTGCGCAACAGGTGCTGCGCGCAATCGCCAAGCTCGGCCCGACGCATCGCGGCTACGTCGAGAAGGCGAACTTCGTCGTGCTGCGCTCACCCGACGTGCCTTCCATCCTTGTCGAAACGGCGTTCATCACCAACCCCGAGGAGGAGCGCCGTCTCAACAATCCGGAGCAGCGCGAGTTGCTTGCGACCGCGATCCTCAATGGCATGCGCAACTATCTGCAGACGACGCCGCCGCCGGGCACGCAGTTCGCGATCGACGCCGAGAAAGGCAAGCCCGTACGTCTCGCCTCACGCAAGACGGGGGACAGCGACGACTCGACCGGCGACAGCATCGCGCTGGCGCGCGTGCCGCGATCGTAAGGAAGAGCCTTGCCGCGGTTCGCACGGACAAGAGCCGACCAACACGGATAGAGCAAAAAACTGTTTGTCTTGATTTGCTTGCTCTTGTCCGCGTCATGCGCGCCAAAAAACGCTCTTCTTCTCCGCAGAACGGTAAAATGCGCCGATGCCGCGCATCCGCCAGCTTCCGCAAGAACTCGTCAACCAGATCGCCGCTGGCGAAGTCATCGAGCGGCCCGCCTCCGTGGTCAAGGAGCTCATCGAGAACTCGCTCGATGCCGGCGCGACCCGCGTCGAAATCGACATCGAAGAGGGCGGTTCGCGCCTGATCCGCGTGCGCGACGACGGCGGTGGCATCGCGGCCGACGAGTTGCTGCTCGCCGTTTCTCCGCACGCGACCAGCAAGATCGCCTCGCTCGAGGATCTCGAGCGCGTGCGCACGCTGGGCTTCCGCGGCGAGGCGCTGCCATCGATCGCCTCGGTGTCGCGTTTTGCGCTGACCTCGAAAGCGAAGGATGCGGACGCGGCCTCGCGCATCGAAATCGAAGCGGGGCAGACATCCGTTCCGCGCCCGGCGCAGCATCCGTCCGGCACGACAATCGAAGTGCGCGACCTGTTCCACAACGTGCCGGCACGGCGCAAGTTCCTGCGCGCCGAGCGCACCGAGTTCGGCCACATCGACGAACTGGTCAAGTCGCTCGCACTGGCGCGTCCGCGGATCGAATTCCGCGTGACCAACAACGGCAAGCCCTCGCGCCTGATGCGTCCGGCGGAGAATGAAGCGGCGATGGCGGCGCGTCTCGCCGAGATCCTCGGTGATGAGTTCCCCCTGCAGAGTCTGCGCGTCGACCACGAAGGCGCGGGCCTGCGATTGTCGGGCTGGGTCGGCCTGCCGACCGCTTCGCGCAGCCAGGCCGACCAGCAGTATTTCTACGTCAACCACCGCCTCGTGCGCGACAAGGTCGTCACCCACGCGGTGCGTCAGGCCTATGCCGACGTGCTCTACCACGGCCGCCATCCGGCCTACGTGCTGTTTCTCGAACTCGATCCGGCGAGCATCGATGTCAACGTGCATCCGGCCAAGTCGGAAGTACGTTTCCGCGAGAGCCGGCTCGTGCATGATTTTCTCTACCGCACGCTGCACGAAGCACTGGCGCAGACGCGCGCGGGCTCGGTCACGTCGGTGATCGCGGGCACCTCGCCGATTCCCGCCGAATCGAATCCGCGCGCATCGCCGTTCGATGCCGCGATGCAGGCCGCGCAGGCGGCGAACTATGCGCCGGTTGCCTCGCCCGTCTGGCGCGGCCAGGCCGGATTGAATCTGGGCGTGCGCGAACCGCGCGTCGATTATCTCGCCTTGCTTGCCGGCGGCGTGGAACCGACCGGCGGCGCGGAAACCGCGCATGATGTTGCCGCGGCGAACGAGTCCGCCTTGCAGGAATCCAACGGCGAGGCTCCGCCGCTCGGCTACGCGCTGGCCCAGCTCGCCGGCGTCTACGTACTCGCCGAGAACGCGCAAGGACTGATTCTCGTCGACATGCACGCTGCGCACGAACGCATCACCTACGAGAAGCTCAAGACGGCACAGGCGACGGACGGAATCCGCGCGCAACTTCTGCTCGTGCCGCTGGCGCTCGCGGTCAGTGCGCGCGAGGCGGCAGCGGTCGAGGACCACGCGGACGAACTGGCGGCACTCGGCTTCGAAATCGTGCGCTCGGGGCCGCAGAGCGTCACGATCAAGCGCTACCCGGGCCTGCTCGAAGGTGCCGATGTCGGCGTCTTGGTACGCGACGTGCTCGCCGATTTCGCTGCGCACGGCACGACGCGACGCCTGCAGGAAGCGCATAACGACTTGCTGTCGACAATGGCCTGCCACGGCTCGGTGCGCGCGCACCGGCGCTTGACTCTGCCCGAAATGAACGCATTGTTGCGCGAGATGGAGGCGACCGAGCGCTCGGGGCAGTGCAACCACGGGCGGCCGACCTGGGTGCAGCTTTCCATTGCCGATCTGGATCGCATGTTTTTGCGCGGGCGCTAGCCCCGACCCTATGCCCTCATTCCAGCGAAAGCCGGAATGACGAGAAAACGAACTGGAACCCTATGCGCTATTTGGGAATCGTGTTGATGACTGCCATTCTGACGAGCGGCGTCGCTGCCGCGCCGAGCACCGACGATGCAGGCTACCGCAAGGACATCGAGACCTGGCGCGCCAAACGTGTTGAGCGGCTCAAGGCACCGGACGGGTGGCTCAGCCTGGTCGGCCTGGAGTGGCTCAAGCAGGGCACGAACACGATCGGCTCGGCCAAGGACAATGCGATCGTGATCGCCAAGGCGCCGCCGCATCTGGGCAACATCGTGCTCGACCGCGGGCGTGCCACGTTCTCGCTCGATCCACGCGCAGTGAAGGCGGCGAAGATCGACGATGCGAACAAGGTCGGCGCCGAGCTTGTCGACGACAGCCACGAGAAACCGACGCTCGTCAGTTTCGGCACGGTGAATTTCTATCTGGTCCACCGCGGCGACCAGTTCGGCCTGCGCATCAAGGACAGCGCGGCGCCGACGCGCATGCGTTTCACCGGCATCGACAGCTTCGCCATCGACCCTGCGTGGCGCGTCGAGGCGAAGTGGGAGGCATACAACCCGCCGCGCGAAGTCGAGGAAGGCAACATCCTTGGCCAGATCGACAAGGTCGTCGTGCCCGGCGCCGCCACGTTCGAGCACGATGGCAAGACCTGGAAGGTCGAGCCGATCATCGAGAATCCCGGCGACACCGAGCTGTTTCTCGTTTTTGCCGATCGCACCAGTGGCAAGGAAACCTACGGCGCCGCGCGCTTCCTCTACGCCGAGCTGCCGAAGGACGGCAAGGTGATCCTCGATTTCAACAAGGCCTACAACCCGCCGTGCGCGTTCACGCCGTATGCGACTTGCCCGCTGCCGACGCCACAGAACCGGCTCGACATGCGGGTGACCGCAGGCGAGAAGAAGTATCGCGGAGCGCATGAATAGCTCCGGCCTACCAGAACTCGTGACTCGCGTCCGGGCATCGCTGCAGGATGGCTACTATTTGCTAACCGAAGGCGACACATCCGTTGCCTTCGAGCAAGAGAAGGCATGTCGATTAAACGAAGCACGGTTCCCATCGAGTGACAATGCACGCGAGTAGCTACTTGATCTGCATGCCGCGCAGGTGAAAAAAAGACTCTAGGCGCCTTTGAAATTCGGTTTGCGTCGCTCAAGAAACGCCTTCGTCCCTTCGCGCATATCCTCGGTCGAGAAGGCGAGGCCGAACGCCTGCGCCTCGTAGTCGAGCCCTGCTTCGATGCCGCATTCGCCGCCGACCAGGATCGCACCGAGGATGCCGGCAACAGCGTGCGGTGCACTCGCTGCAAGTTGGTCCGAGAGCTTGTCGATTTCCGCATCGAGTTCCTCGTGCGCGACCACGCGCGTGAGCACGCCGAGCGCATGCGCGCGCGTGGCGTCGATCGGCGCACCGGTCAGGCACAGTTCGAGCGCCGCGCTGCGGCCGGCGAGGCGCAGCAGGCGCTGCGTGCCGCCGAAACCCGGAATGACGCCGAGGTTGATCTCGGGCTGGCCGACCCTGGCCTTGTCGCTGCCGATGCGCAGGTGACAGCACATCGCGAGTTCCAGGCCGCCGCCGAGGGCGAAACCTTGAATGCGCGCGATCACGGGTTTGCCGAGGCGCTCGATGCCGAGCATCATCGCCTGGCCGCGGCGCGCGGTTTGCTGTGCCTGCAGCGGCGTGAGCGTGGCGAGTTCGGTGATGTCGGCGCCGGCGACGAAGGCCTTCTCGCCGCTGCCGGCGAGGACCACGACGCGCACTGCGTCGTCGGCCCCGGCCTGGCCGAACGCGATGCCGAGTTCGTTGATCGTCTCGCGATCGAGCGCGTTGAGCTTGTCCGGGCGGTGGATCGTGATGCGGCGCACCGCGCCGCGGTCTTCGACGAGCAGATTGCGATAAGCCATGGAATTTTTTCCTTTGAAAAGTACCGCGGAGGATGGCGGCTTTTTGAGTCTCGCGTTCAAGGATGAACGCACAGGCAAACCAAAAGTGCAGCCAGGGATGGTCGCTTTTTGATTTTCGCATCCGGGGACGAATGCATAAATACCCGCCTGAACAGCCCTCGTTCAGGCGGCAACCGTAGTATCGCTGGCTGGCGTGCGCCGGCTCGGGTAGAATGCCCGGCTTTCGCGCAGGTTTGCAGTGGGGCGCTGCGTTTTCCGGGCGTCCGCACGGGATTTTCTTATCGGAGGTTTGCATGAAGTTGCATCTGGGTCTCATCGCGGCGGGCATGCTCGTCGCAGGTTCCGCGTTCGCCGCACAGGACACCAAGCCTGCCGCCGCTCCTGCGGCCGCGCAGCAGCAGAAGCCGCCTGCGCCGCTGACCGCCGCAGACCGCCCGAATCTTTCTTACGCGCTCGGCTTCCAGATCGGCGACGATCTCGCCGGCCGCAAGGTCGACATCGACATCAATCAGGTGATCAAGGCGCTGCAGGACGGCTATGCCAAGCGCCAGCCGACCGTCAACGTCGAAACGATGCGTGACGTGCTCGGGCGCTTCCAGTATGAGCAGTACAGCAAGGCCAAGAGTGAGTACGACAAGCTCTCCTCGGAGAACAAGTCGAAGGCGCAGCGCTTCTTCGCCGAGAACAAGAGCAAGCCCAACGTCAAGACCTTGCCGAGCGGCGTGCAGTACATCGTGATCGAGGACGGCACCGGTACCAAGCACCCGACCCTGCAGAGCGAGGTGACGGCGAACTTCCGTCTGTCGTTGCTCAATGGTCAGGAGCTCGATTCCTCGTTCGCCCGCGGCGAGCCGTTCAAGTTCAAGGTCAACGAAGTGCTCAAAGGCTGGCAGGAAGTGCTGCCGCTGATGAAGATCGGCGATTACTGGCGCGTCTACGTGCCGTCCGATCTCGCCTACGGCGAGCGCGGCGACGGCCGCCGCATCGGCCCGGATGAAGCGCTGGTGTTCGAGCTGAAACTCATGGATGTCAAGCCGTAAACGCCATTTTTCTTGCTCGCCCCGGAGCGCGAGAAGCAAGAAGCAGTCCTCCGTGGCCGCGCTCCTCCATGGCTTTCAGCGGATGTCCTGAAAGAAACCCAACGCCGCGCTCGTCGCGGCGTTGATGTTTTGCGGAATCGATGCCATCGTCCAAGCAGCATGTTCTCCTGGAAAAGCCCGCCGCCGAAACCGATCCTGACGCCGTGCATCGGCGTCTGCGTGCTTGACGCCAACGGCTGCTGCGAGGGCTGCCAGCGCACCATCGACGAAATCGCCCGTTGGGGCGCGCTCGGCGACGCCGAACGCGCGCATTTGATGGATGAGGTGCTGCCGCGACGCGCGCCGGAGGCGCCGGCGGCATGAACGCTCGCGCAAACGTGGCAGACCAGCGCCAGCGCGTGTTGCGTGGCGTCCGCCCGCTCGATGCCCTGCCCGGCGCGCAAGGCTGGAACCACGACGACGTGCGCATGCTGATCGGAGTCGGAGTGCGTCGCCCGGCCGCCGTGCTCGTCGCATTGGTCGATCGTGGCGAAGGCCTCAGCGTGCTGCTGACACGGCGCACCGAAGACCTCAGCCACCACGCCGGGCAGGTCAGCTTTCCCGGTGGCGCGGTCGACGCGGCGGATACGGACCCGATTGCCGCCGCGCTGCGCGAAACGCACGAGGAGATCGGTATTGGCGGCGAACTGATCGAGCCGATCGGCTATCTCGACACGCTGGAGACGATTTCGGATTATCGCATCACGCCGGTCGTTGCCTGGCTCGACGCGGACTATCGGGCCGTGCCGAATCCGCGCGAGGTTGCCGAAGTGTTCGAGGTACCGCTCGCGCATTTTCTCGATCCGTCGAAGAAGCACGCCGTGCGCATGAGCTACCAGGGCAGGGAGCGCGACATCTACGAATTCTGGTACGCCGGACAGCGCATCTGGGGCGCGACCGCGGCGATGTTGCTCAACTTCGTGCGGCGCATGGAACTCGCGTCGTGACGGGATCCTCGCCGCTGGTTTCCGTCACCGATCTCGCCGCGCAACTCGGCGCGGCGGACCTGCTCGTCGTCGACTGCCGCTTCGAGCTGGCCGATCCCGCGCGTGGTGCGCGCGAGCATGCCGCGGCACATATTCCGGGCGCGGTCCATGCCGATCTCGACCGTGATCTGTCCGACCTGTCTCGGCCCGCTCTGGGCCGCCATCCGTTGCCGCACGCGGCGGCGTTTTCCGCCGTGCTCGGTCGGTGGGGCTGGACGCCGTCGACGCGCGTCGTCGCCTATGACGATGCCGGCGGCGCGATTGCCGCCGCGCGCTTGTGGTGGATGCTGCGGCTGGTCGGCGCGCGCCATGTCGCCGTGCTCGACGGCGGCTGGGGCGCCTGGAAGCGGGCCGGTTTGCCGCTTGAGGCCACGCCGGTGGCGCGACCGGCGACGGTGGTGGCGATTGCATTCAAAGCGAGTGAAATTGTATACACCGACGAGTTGCGCGCGTTGCGCCGACGCGGTGCGGCGCTCGTGCTCGACGCGCGCGGAGCGCCGCGTTTCCGCGGCGAGGTCGAGCCCATCGATCCGGTTGCGGGGCATATTCCCGGCGCGCGCAATCGACCGCTTACCGACAATCTCGCCACGGACGGGTGCTTCAAGCCTGCCGCAGAATTGCGCAAGGAGCTGCTCGTAGCGATCGGCGCGCATGCGCCGGCGACGGTGATCCACAGTTGCGGTTCGGGTGTCAGCGCCTGCCAGAACCTGCTTGCGTTCGAAATCGCCGGGCTGCACGGCTCGCGTGTCTACGCGCCGTCGTGGAGCGGGTGGATCGCTGATCCCGGAAACCCCGTCGAACGCGATGTACGGGGCTGATCGAGCAAGAGCTTTTTCCACGGATAAACGCGGATTTGAAAAGCATCAACACGGATAGGGGAAAAACCGAATGGCTTTATCCGTGTCGACCCGCGGCTGGCGGGCGCTCCGCGTTATGCTTTCGATTTCAACTTCGCCAGCACGGCCTTGAGCGTTGCGCGCGACTCGTCGCCGAACCAGCCGCGCACGAAAGCGTCGACGTCGCTGCCGCATTCGGCGTCGAACGCACTGACGACATCGGCACGTGCGATTGCACGCGTCTTCGTCATCGCCTGCGGCGGCAGCGCGAGCAGCGCGCGCAACCAGGCGAACGCACGCGGTGCCACCTCGTCCGGTTCGGCCAGCTCATCGACGAAGCCGATGCGCAGCGCTTCCTCGGAATCGAGCATCGTCCCGGCAACCATCAGGCGCTCTGCGCGGTAGGCGCCGACCAGGCGGCGCAACCCGGTCTGGATTTCGGGGGGCACGGACAGGCCGACCTGGGTTTCGTTGAGGCCGATGCGGAACGCGCCGCGCGCCATTACGCGGTAGTCGCAGAACGTCGCCAGCACCGCGCCGCCGGCCGGCGCGTGACCGGCGATGGCGACCACGATCGGCACGCTCGACGCCGCGATCGCGCGGCACAGGGTCGAGTATTCGCGCCAGAGTTCGCCCATGCGTCCTGCCGCGTCGAGTTCGAGTACGGAAGCGACGTCGAGGCCGGCGCTGAACATGCCGGGCCGGCCGCACAGCACGATGCCGCGTGCGCCACGGTCCGGCGCTGCTTCGATCGCCTCGCGCAACGCGCGACTCAGATCAAGGTTGAATGCGTTGACCGGTGGACGGGCAAGGCGCAGTTCGAGGATGTCGTCGTGGCGGAGTTGTTCGAGCATACAGGTCCAATCAGGCAAGGCATCCGTGCAGTCTGGATTTACATGCGGCTCCCGTCGCATGCCCTTCGCGCCATTCACTGCGCGAATGTTCGCTCCGGCATCCTGCCCCCGCAGTCGGCATTTCCCGCCGGAATGACCCGTGACAAAGCGCGTTATTTGAACGACTCCGTCCACTGATACTGCACCGCGTACGTCAGCGTCGCCTCGCCGTTCGCGGGTACGTCGAGCTTGAACTCGACCGTGTCGGAATTCTTCTTCTCGTACTTCGTCGACGCCTGGGTGATGTTCCACTGCGTCCAGCGATACAGGTGTTCGCGCACGACGACGCTTCTTGCAGCGTTGCCCGCGTTGCCCACGCGCAGAGCGAAGGTTTCGCTCAGGTTGCGCTGGTTCCTGTCGATCGAAAAATCGGTCTGGCGCCGCTCACCGCGCAGATCGAAAGCGTCGCCTAGTTGCAGCGCCACCGGCTCGTTCTTCGGTGTGTGGCCGATCTGGTCCTCGCCGACGAACTCCGGTGCGCCGTCGTTCGCACTCTGCAACATGCGCACGCGCCCCGCCGGCAGCACCCGGTCGATGCGGAACGCGAGCGTCGAGCGCACCGGCTGCGTGCCGCTCGCGCCGAAGCTGCGTTCGGTGATCGGCGCCATGCCGGGATTCGCGCGGAAATGCGTGGCTTCGAACAGGTACTGGCGCTGGCAGACGATCGGCGTGTCGGGGAACAGGGCGACGCGCTGCAGGCTGTTGTCGACGAGGTCAAGCGGCGTATCGATCGTGTATTCGTGGTAGTCGCCGACATCGCCGCTTTCCGCGGCGCCGACACGGCCGCCCTGCGCGTTCAGCATCGCCATTTTCGGGCGCGGTGCGGACGCGGAGCCGACATGGTTCGGCGAACCGGCGATCAGCTTGATCTGCGCGCCGCGATAGCTTGCGCCGCTGCGGTTGGCGATCAGGGCCCAGCCAGACAAGGTCAGCTTGCAGTCGCTGCCGCTGCCGATCCAGCCCGAATACTCGGCGCGCCAGGCCAGGCCCCGGGTCGGATAGACGAGTTCGATGCTGCGCGGACCGCCCTGCTTGGCGTTGACGTCGAGGCGCAGCGCCGGCGTCGCCGACATACCCTTGGGCAGGTCCGGGAAGGTCACCCGGCCGTAGTCGGTCACCGTGGTCACGCGGCCGTCGGCAAGTTGCACGGTCAGGCCGCCGTTGCTCGACAGCAGCGTGCCGCTGATCGGCGCCGCGCCCGGATTCGCGCTGTTGCCAGCGATCTCTACCGGATGACCGATCTGGCGCTGCACGAGCGTGTCGAACGACAGGGTCTGGTCGTCGAAGCGCTGGCTGACGATAGTCGCGTCGCCCGGGTCGACGAAACGCGCGCTCAATGCGGACGGATCGAGCCAGCGTGCGACCTCGCGCACCTCGATCGCATTGCTGCCCGGGTTGAAGTTGAACTGGCGCCGGTCGCGCACGACCGCGTAGCCGCCGATGCTGTCGGCGCTGCTTGCATCGGCAACGGTTTCGAACAGGCTGTCGCCGTTGTTCGCCTGTGCGCTGTAGATCGACAACGCATAGCGCGACGATGGGGTTTGCGCAGCGGCCATCGCGGCTATTCCGGCGAGCAGGAAAACGGCGGGTGTCGTGCGGCGCATGGTCGCGATCCTTGCAGGGTGGGTCACGCAGGCTATGATAGCGAGAAACCTCCGAAGGAAGATGTCCCATGCTGCGATTGATCGCGCTGTTGGCTCTGACGCTGACGGCGAGCCCGGCCGTGCGGGCGGCGGGACGCCTGGAAATCACCGGCGCGTGGATCCGCACCGCGCCACCCGGCGCGATGATGCTGGCCGGCTACGCCACGCTGCGCAACACCGGCGATGCGCCGTTGACGGTGACCGGCGCGAGCAGCGAAGCGTTCGGCGATGTGTCGCTGCACGAGAGCGCCGAGGTCGACGGCGTCGCGCACATGAAGGCTTTAGGCTCGATCGAGATTGCGCCGGGCGCGAGCATCGTGTTCGCGCCCGGTGGCAAGCATCTGATGCTGATGCGGCCGAAGCACGAGATCGCGCCGGGGCAAAGCATAGAAATTCGCATCTTGACGAAATCGGGAGAAGGGGCGTCTGCCGGTTTCGCCGTGGGCGATGCCGCGCCCGCTGCAAATCCCTAGGCGCAGGCGGCGCGTATCGCGTCGGGTAACGGCGTGGACTTTCCCGTTGCCGGATCGATCCAGACCATGACCACGTTGCCGTCCATGTAGAGCAGCGAGGTGTCGCGGGCGTCGACGATGCGGTGCCCGATCGTGATCGAGCTCGTGCCGAGCTTCTCGCAGAACAGTTGCACGACGATCTCGCCGGGCCAGGTCAGCGGGCGGCGATAGTTCGCCTGCACCGCGGCCATGATCGGTTTGCTGCCGTCGCCGTGATCCCAATCGGAGACGACATCGGCGAGCCAGCGCACGCGCGCTTCTTCGAGGTAGCGCAGATACATCGCGTTGTTGACGTGGTTGAACGCGTCCTGATCGCCCCAGCGCAAGGCGATGGTGATTTCGGCGACCTTGCGCAGCGCGGCCGCGGCCATCGTTTTCGTCACGTCGTTCATGCGGCTTTCCTCTTCCCGGTGGTGTGGGTGCCGAGCACGCGCGCGAGGAAACGGCCGGTGTGCGAGGCCTCGTTTTTCGCGATGTCCTCGGGTGTGCCCGTGGCGATGATCTGTCCACCGCGATGGCCGCCCTCGGGGCCGAGGTCGATCACCCAGTCGGCGGTCTTGATCACATCGAGGTTGTGCTCGATCACGACCACGGTGTTGCCGTCGTCGCGCAGACGATGCAGCACCTTGAGCAGTTGTTCGATGTCGTGGAAGTGCAGGCCCGTGGTCGGCTCGTCGAGGATGTACAGCGTGCGGCCGGTGTCGCGCTTGGACAGCTCGCGCGAGAGCTTGACGCGCTGCGCCTCGCCGCCCGACAGCGTCGTCGCGCTCTGGCCGAGCTTGATGTAGCTAAGTCCCACATCCACGAGTGTTTCCAGTTTGCGCGCGAGCGCGGGCACCGGTTCGAACAGTTTCAGCGCATCCTCGACGGTCATGTCGAGCACGTCGGAGATGGTGTGGCCCTTGTAGTGGATTTCCAGCGTCTCGCGGTTGTAGCGTTTGCCGTGGCAGACGTCGCAGGGCACGTAGACGTCCGGCAGGAAGTGCATCTCGACCTTGATCATGCCGTCGCCTTCGCAGGCTTCGCAGCGGCCGCCCTTGACGTTGAAGCTGAAACGCCCCGGCTGGTAGCCGCGCGCGCGCGCCTCGGGTACTTGCGCGTAGAGCTCGCGCAGCGGCGTGAACAGGCCGGTGTAGGTCGCGGGGTTCGAGCGCGGCGTGCGCCCGATCGGCGATTGGTCGATGTCGACCACCTTGTCGAACAATTCCAGGCCTTCGATTTTCTCGAACGGCGCTGGCTTCTCGTTCGCGCCGTTCAATTCGGCGGCGGTGTGGCGGAACAGCGTGTCGTTGATCAGCGTCGATTTGCCCGATCCGGATACACCGGTCACGCAGACGAACCGGCCGGCAGGAATTTCCAGATCGACGTTCTTGAGGTTGTTGCCTGAGGCACCCTTGATCTTCAGAACGACCTGCGGGTCGAACGGATGACGTTTTTTCGGCACATCGATGCCACGCTTGCCGGACAGGTACTGGCCGGTCAGCGAGCGCTCGGCTTCGAGCACGTCTTTCAACTTGCCTTCGGCGACGATCTCGCCGCCGTGCACGCCCGCGCCGGGGCCGATGTCGACGATGTGGTCGGCGATGCGGATCGCGTCCTCGTCGTGCTCGACCACGATGACCGTGTTGCCCAGATTGCGCAGGCGCGTGAGCGTGCCGAGCAGGCGCTCGTTGTCGCGCTGATGCAGGCCGATCGAAGGTTCGTCGAGCACGTACATGACGCCGACGAGACCCGCGCCGATCTGCGAGGCGAGGCGGATGCGTTGCGCCTCGCCGCCGGAGAGCGAATCGGCCTGGCGATCGAGCGTCAGATAATCCAGGCCGACGTCGACGAGGAATTTCAGCCGCTCGCGGATCTCCTTGACGATCTTCGCCGCGATCTCGCCGCGCCAGCCGGCGAGCTTGAGCACGTCGAAGAACGCCTGTGACTGGTCGATCGGCAACGCGGTCAGCGCGGGCAAATTGCTGTCGCCGACGAAGACGTTGCGCGCGCTGCGGTTGAGGCGCTGGCCGTGGCAGTCGGGACAGGGTCGCTCGCTGATGAACTTGGCCAGTTCCTCGCGTACCGCCGGCGATTCGGTTTCCTTGTAGCGTCGTTCGAGATTCGGCACGATACCCTCGAACTTGTGCTTGCGCGTCACCGCGCCGCCGGTTTCGGTCAGATACCGGAACGTGATCTGCTCGTCGCCCGAGCCGAACAGCACGGCCTTGCGGATAGTCTCCGCCAGCGACTCCCACGGTGCGTCGATGTCGAAGCCGTAGTGCCTGGCCAGCGACAGGATCATCTGGAAGTAGTACATGTTGCGCCGATCCCAGCCGCGCACTGCGCCGGCGGCGAGCGACAGGTTCGGATGCACGACGACGCGCGCCGGATCGAACACCTGGGTGACGCCGAGGCCGTCGCAACCCGGGCACGCGCCGACCGGCGAGTTGAACGAGAACAGGCGCGGTTCGAGTTCGGGCAGCGAGTAGTCGCAGACCGGGCACGAGTAGCGCGAGGAGAAGATCGTCGGATTGGACTTGTCGTCGTCGAGATCGACCACGAGCACGATGCCGTCGCCGAGGCGCAGCGCGGTCTCGAACGATTCGGCGAGACGCTGCTTGATGTCTTCGCTCGGGCGGAAGCGATCGATCACGGCTTCGATCGTGTGCTTCTGGCGCAGCGCCAATGCCGGCACCGCATCCAGTTCGTGCAGCGCGCCGTCGACGCGCGCACGCACGAAACCCTGCGCGCGCAGTTGCTCGAACACCTGCAGGTGCTCACCCTTGCGCTCGCGCACGATCGGCGCGAGCAGCATGTAGCGGCGTTCGGGATTCATCGCCAGCGTCGCATCGACCATCTGGCTCACGGTCTGCGCTTCGAGCGGAATGCCGTGGTCCGGGCAGCGCGGCGTGCCGACGCGCGCGAACAGCAGGCGCAGATAATCGTAGATCTCGGTGATCGTGCCGACCGTCGAGCGCGGGTTGTGCGAGGTCGATTTCTGTTCGATCGAGATCGCCGGCGACAGACCTTCGATGTGGTCGACGTCGGGCTTCTCCATCACCGAGAGGAACTGGCGCGCGTAAGCCGACAGCGATTCGACGTAGCGGCGCTGGCCTTCGGCGTAGATCGTGTCGAAGGCGAGCGAAGACTTGCCCGAGCCGGACAGGCCGGTAATCACGATCAGGCTGTCGCGCGGCAGATCGAGATCGATGTTCTTCAGGTTGTGCGTGCGTGCGCCGCGGATGCGGATCGTGTCCATGACTTGCCGGGAATTCAGAACGACCGGGTACTATAACGCGTCGGTCAAGTCGCGGCACGGATGATGGGAGCGTGTGTCGGCAGGCCTGCGATTGCGCATGCCGGGTTTCGGCGCTAAGGTTGCCGCGCTGTTGCGCATCCATTCATTTTCCGGGGAAAAGACATGGTCATCAAACGCATCAACGTACTCAAGCTCGCGATCTTCCAGGGCGCCCTCATGGCGGCCTTCGGCCTGCTGGCCGGGCTTTTCTTTCTGATGTTCGGCTCGATGCTGGCCGGATTGGGCGGGCACGGCTCGTCGGTGGGCATTTTCGGGGGAATCGGGGCCCTGATCTTCCTGCCGATCTTGTACGGCATTTTCGGCTTCATCGCCGGGGCCATCGGGGCGTTCATCTACAATCTCGTGGCCGGCGTGGTCGGCGGCGTCGAGATCGAGGTCGAGTGAATCCGGTTGGTTAGTCGCCAGTTGACGGTAGGCCTTTGAAAAAGTTATGATTGGCGGCTGTCTTTGTACGGCAGAAGTCAAAATAACTACAGAGGAATGCCCAATGTACGCAGTCATCGTCACCGGCGGTAAGCAGTACCGCGTCGCGCAGGGGGAAACCCTGCGCGTGGAAAAACTCGAAGCCGACGTCGGCGCCGCGGTCAATTTCGACCAGGTGCTGCTGCTCGGTTCGGGTGAAGGCGTCAAGGTCGGCGCGCCGACCGTCAGCGGTGCCTCGGTCGCGGCCAAGGTCGTGTCGCACGGCCGTCTCGACAAGGTCCGCATCATCAAATTCCGCCGCCGCAAGCACCACATGAAGCAGATGGGCCACCGGCAGCATTACACCGAAGTCGAAATCACTTCGATCTCGGGCGCGTAAGGAGAATCAGTCATGGCACACAAAAAGGCAGGCGGCAGTACCCGTAACGGCCGCGACTCGAACCCGAAGTACCTCGGCGTGAAGATCTACGGCGGTCAGGCCGTCGAAGCCGGCAATATCATCGTGCGCCAACGCGGTACCCAGTTCCATCCGGGCACCGGCGTCGGCATCGGCCGCGACCATACGTTGTTCGCGCTGATCGACGGCAAGGTCGACTTCGCGGTCAAGGGCCTCAAGCAGCGCCGCATGGTCAGCGTCGTCGCGGGCTGAGCCACGAGCGCCAGCATATCGACAGGGCCCCGCCTCGCGCGGGGCTTTGTTTTTCTGCAGACTGCGTTTGCTCGTGATCCCGGCTTTCGCCGGAATGACGGCAGTGTTAGCTTTCACGATTCTCGAATCCCCATTCCCGGCTCACACCATGAAATTCGTCGATGAAGCCGAAATCACCGTTCATGCCGGCAACGGCGGCAGCGGCTGCGTGAGTTTCCGACGCGAAAAATTCATCCCGTTGGGTGGGCCAGATGGCGGCAACGGCGGCGACGGCGGCAGTGTGTTCCTCGTCGCCGACGAGGGTCTGAATACCTTGATCGATTTCCGCCACGACCGCACGTTTCGGGCGCAAAGAGGCGAGAACGGCATGGGCCGGCAGATGGCCGGCAAGGCCGGCGAGGACAGAATCATCCGCGTGCCGGTCGGCACCGCGGTCATCAACGTTGATACCGAGGAGACGATCGGCGATCTCACCCATCACGGCCAGGTAATCAAGGTCGCCCAGGGCGGTCGCGGCGGCGCCGGCAACGTCAATTTCAAGAGCTCGACCAACCGCGCACCGCGCAAGGCCACGCCGGGCACGGAGGGCGAGACGCGTGAGCTGCGTCTGGAGCTGAGGGTGTTGGCCGACGTCGGCCTGCTCGGCTTTCCGAATGCGGGCAAATCGACGTTCATCCGCGCCGTCTCGGCGGCGACGCCGCGTGTCGCCGACTACCCTTTCACCACCTTGCAGCCGCACCTCGGCGTGGTGCGCATCGGCACCGACCAGAGCTTCGTCATTGCCGACATCCCCGGCCTGATCGAGGGCGCGGCCGATGGCGCAGGGCTCGGCATCCAGTTCCTGAAACACGTCTCGCGCACGCGCCTGCTGCTGCACCTGGTCGACATCGCGCCGCTCGACGGCGAGACCGATCCGGCCGAACAGGTGCGCGCAATCGAGGCGGAGTTGGAGAAATTCGACGAGGAATTACTCGAACGCCCGCGCTGGCTCGTGTTCAACAAGGCCGACCTCGTGCCCGAAGACGAGCGCCAGAAGCTGGCCAAGGCGGTGGTGAAAAAGCTCAGGTGGAAGGAACCATGGTTCCTCGTCTCGGCGATCGCACGCGAGGGCACGTGGGAAGTCGTCCTGAAGATCCAGGACTTCTTCGATCGACGGCGCGCCGAGGCAGCGGAGGAGTCGCGGAGTGAGGACGCGTGACGGTTTTGCCGGCGTCATTCTGCTCCCGCTCATTCTCTCCCCGGCCGCTCCCCCCTCGTGGGAGAGGGGCGGGCGAGCGGGGGCCATTCACATCGCGGCGGCAAAAAAAAAGCCGGCGTTGGCCGGCTTTTTCCGGGATGCGCTCGAACGACTCAGGCCAGCGCCTTGATGTGCGCGGAGAGGCGGCTCTTGTGGCGCGCAGCCTTGTTCTTGTGGATCAGGCCGCGGCTCGACTCGCGATCGAGGATCGGCTCGGCAGTCTTGTAGGCGGCCTCGGCGGCTGCCTTGTCTTTCGCCGCGATCGCGTTGACGACCTTCTTTACGGCGGTGCGCAGCGCGGAACGCGCACTGGAATTGCGGGCGTTGCGCTTGACGGCCTGACGCGCACGCTTCTTCGCGGATTTGATGTTTGCCAAGGGATGACTCCAGAAAAAAGATTGAAAATCGGGGGCGGAAAAAGGGCGGAAATTGTAAGGGCTGCGCGGCGTTGCGTCAATGCGCTGTCGGGGTTCGGGATGCGAGGCTCGCGGCCGGGTGGAGCGAAACTGCGCAGCCCGCTTCGCGGGCACTCGTGTTGCGGCTCCCGAACCGCGCATCACCGTGGCCTTCCCCGAGTCCCTAGTTCCGGGCCCTGCATCCCGTGAAGACCCCAAGCCTGCTGCGCTCGATGTTCTCGTTCAGCGCGATGACCATGATCTCGCGCGTACTTGGCCTGGTGCGCGACCAGTCGATCAATGCCGCGTTCGGCGTGAGCTGGATGACCGACGCGTTCTGGGTCGCCTTCCGCATCCCGAACTTCCTGCGTCGCTTGTTCGCCGAAGGCTCGTTCAGCACCGCCTTCGTGCCGGTGTTCACCGAGGTCAAGGAAAGGCGCCCGCATGCGGAGCTGAAGACGCTGGTGGCGAAAACCAGCGGTACGCTCGGCGGCGTGCTGCTGATCGTCACCGCGCTCGGCGTGCTCGGCTCGGACCAGGTCGCCGCGCTGTTCTCGTTCGGCGCGCTCGACACGCCGGAAAAGGCGCGCCTGACATCCGACCTGCTGCGCATCACGTTCCCGTTCCTGTTTTTCGTCTCGCTGACCGCGCTGGCGGGTGGCGTGCTCAACAGCTTCCACCGCTTCGCGCTGCCCGCGCTGACTCCGGTCATCCTCAACCTGTGCATGATCGCCGGTGCGCTGTGGTGGAGCCGGTATTTCCAGGTGCCGATCAAGGCGCTGGCGTGGGCCATTTTTCTCGCCGGCATCCTGCAGTTGTTGTTCCAGTTCCCGGCGTTGCGCCGGCTCGACCTGCTGACGCTGCCGAGTTGGGGCGGCTCGCACCCGGAAGTGCGGCGCATCATGCGCCTGATGATCCCGACCTTGTTCGGCTCGTCGGTTGCGCAGGTCAACCTGCTGCTCGACACGGTGATCGCCTCGTTGTTGATCACCGGCTCGCAGTCCTGGCTGCAGCAGGGCGATCGGTTACTCGAACTGCCGCTGGGTCTTTTCGGTGTCGCCCTCGGCACGGTGATCCTGCCCAGCCTGTCGCGCCATCACGTCAACACCGACCACGCCGGGTTTTCGCGTGCGCTCGACTGGGGCCTGCGCACGACGTTGCTGATCGCGATTCCGGCGATGCTCGGTTTGGTCCTGCTCGGCAAGCCGATCGTCGCGACGCTGTTCCAGCACGGCGCGTTCACCGCGGGCGATGCGGACATGGTCGCGCTGAGCCTGTCCGCGCTGAGTTTCGGCCTGCCGGCGTTCGCGCTGGTCAAGGTGCTCGTGCCGGCGTTCTACGCTCGCCAGGACACGAAGACGCCGGTGCGCGCCGGCATTGCCGCGATGGTGGCGAACATGCTGCTCAACGTGTTGCTGGTCGGCGCACTGTATCTACTCTGGCGCGGGGCCGAGGCACCGGATGAAGATGTGCTGGCGCGCATCGCCCATGTGCGTGGCCTGCATATGGCGGTGGCGGTGGCGTCGAGTCTGGCGAGTTATCTGAATCTTTTGCTGCTCTGGCGTGCGCTGCGCCGCGAGGCGATTTACGTCCGCGAACCGGGCTGGGGCAGACATATGCTGCGTCTCGGTGTGGCCTGTGCGCTGATGGTGGCGGTGATTCTTGCGGGACTGGCGATCTGGCCTGATTGGAGTGCGGCGGGCGTCGTCCAGCGCGCGTGGCGGCTCGGCACCATCATCGTTGTGGCCGGTGGCGTTTACCTGGCGGCCCTCTACGCGGGCGGCTTGCGTCTTCGCGACTTGCGCGCGCATTGACATGTTGTTCAGCTCGTCATTCCCGCATGCTCCTGGCGGGAATCCAGCGACTTTCGTCAATCAAGAGCAAAGCAAACGCACTGGATGACCAGCCCTTCGGCTGTTGAAAGCCCCGCCGGAAGCCCGCGGGAATGACAAGGAAAGCAACTGCCCTGCGGCCTTCGGCGGCGCAAGTTGTTCATGCACTCGTCCTTGAGCGCAAAAGTCAAAAAGCGGCCACCCATGGCCGCACTTCTCGCCAGAGCATCGCTATAATCGCGCGATGCGTATGTTGTTCCGGGATATCGCGGGCGAGCCCGTCGCCACGCGAGGCAGTGTCGTCTGCATCGGTGCGTTCGATGGCGTGCATCTTGGCCATCGCGCCGTGCTCGCGCGCGTGCGCGAACGCGCGCGCGCGCTGAGTCTCGACGCGGTCGTCGCCAGCTTCGAGCCGTTGCCGCGCGAGTTTTTCGCGCACGGGCGGCCGGTGGCGCGGCTGAGCAACGTGCGCGAGAAGATCGAGCAGTTTCGCGCGGCGAGGATCGATCGCGCGCTGCTGCTGCGTTTCAACGCGGCGCTGGCGGCGATGAGCGCGCAGGAGTTCGTCGAGCGCGTGCTCGTGCGGCGGCTCGACGCGCGCGAGGTCTGGGTCGGCGAGGGATTCCGCTTCGGCCACGCGCGCGGCGGCGATGTCGATCTGCTGCAGCGACTGGGTCGCGAACACGGGTTTACGGCGCGGGCGCTCGAGCCGGTCGTGATCGATGGCGAACGCATTTCGTCATCGGCGATCCGCGAGGCGCTGGCCGGCGGCAGTTTTGCGCTCGCGGCGCGCTGGCTCGGCCGACCGTTCGCGATCGGTGGCCATGTCGTGCGCGGCCAGCAGCTCGGGCGCAAGCTCGGCTACCCGACCGCGAACCTGCGCCTTGGCTCGCGCACGTCGCCGGTGGACGGCATCTTCGCGGTGAAGGTGCACGGCATCGGCGATGCGGCGCATCCGGGCGTGGCCAGCCTCGGCGTAAGGCCGACGGTGAACGGCAAGGAGCCGTTGCTCGAGGCGCATCTGTTCGATTTCGACGGCGATTTGTACGGCCGTCGTATACAAGTGGAATTTGTGGAAAAATTACGCGACGAGGAGAAATTCACCGACCTCGACGCGATGGTGAAACAGATCGATCGCGACGCATTGCGGGCGCGGGAAATTCTGGGAATATCTTGAACCCTCTCCTCCGGCTTGCCGGGGGAGAGGACAGGGTGAGGGGGGCTTTTCGCTCTTGCGCCCCACTCGTTCCATCGACGAGAAGCGCCCCCTCACCCAACCCTCTCCCCCGATGCTGAAGCCGTCAGGGGGGAGGGCGTTGCGGCCCTCAACCTTTCGTAACCAATCCATGTCCATCGACTACAAGTCCACGATCAACCTGCCGCAGACCGATTTCGCGATGAAGGCCGACCTCGCCCGGCGCGAGCCGGCGATGCTCGCCGAATGGGAAAAGGTCGACCGCTACGCCGAGATCCAGCAGCGCACCGCCACCCGCGAGCATGCCTTCATCCTGCACGACGGCCCGCCGTACGCGAACGGCGCGATCCACCTCGGCCATGCGGTCAACAAGATCCTCAAGGACATCGTGGTCAAGTCCAAGCTCGTCGCGGGCCTGCGCTCGCCGTACGTGCCGGGCTGGGACTGCCATGGATTGCCGATCGAAGTCGCGGTCGAGAAAAAGGTTGGCAAGGTCGGCGTCAAAGTCGATGCGGCCGAATTCCGCAGGCTTTGCCGCGAGTACGCGACCAAGCAAATCGATTTGCAGCGCACCGACTTCAAGCGCCTCGGCGTGCTCGGCGACTGGAGCCGTCCGTACGAGACGCTGGCGTTCCAGTTCGAGGCCGATGAAATCCGCGCGCTGGCGAAGGTGATCGCGAATGGGCACCTCGTGCGCGGCGAAAAACCGGTGTACTGGTGCTTCGACTGCGGCTCCGCGCTGGCCGAGGCCGAGATCGAATATCAGGACAAGCAGTCGTGGGCGATCGACGTCGCCTACGATGCGCACGATGCGAAGGCGCTGGCGGCGAAGTTTGGCGCGAGCGTGAATGACGGCGACATCGTCACCGTGCCGATCTGGACGACGACCCCGTGGACGCTGCCGGCCAGCGTCGCGGTCACGCTCGGCCCGGACATCGACTACGTGCTGATCGAGGGTCCGGCACGCAACGGCAGGCGCGTGCTGCTCGTCGTTGCGGAACTGCTGCTGGAAAAAATCGGCAGGCGCTACGGCCTCGAACATCCGGTCGCGCTCGGCCACATCAAGGGCGCCGGGCTTGACCTGACCAAATTGCAGCATCCGTTCTACGCGCGCGAAATCCCCGTCATCAATGGCGACCACGTCACCACCGACGACGGCACCGGCGCCGTGCACACCGCGCCGAGCCACGGCATGGAGGACTTCGTCGTCGCGCGCGAGTACTCCATCCCCGGCGTCAATCCGCTCGGGCCGAACGGCGTCTACACGCCGGACACGGAATTGTTCGCCGGCCAGTTCATCTGGAAGGCGAACGATGCAGTCGTCGACCTGTTGCGCGAGCGTGGCGTACTGCTCGCCGCCGAGAAGATCACGCACAGCTATCCGCATTGCTGGCGCCATCGCACGCCGGTCGTGTTTCGCGCCACGCCGCAGTGGTTCATCGGCATGGAGACGGCTGGCCTGCGCGCCGGCGCGCTCAAGGCGATCCGCGAGGATGTGGATTGGTATCCGGCCTGGGGCGAGGAGCGCATCCATGGCATGATCGCCGGCCGCCCGGACTGGTGTATTTCGCGTCAGCGCACCTGGGGCGTGCCGATCGCGCTGTTCATCCACAAATCCACGGGCGCGCCGCATCCGCGCAGCGTCGAGCTGATGGAGCAGGTCGCGCAGCGCGTGGAGAAAGCCGGCGCCGATGCGTGGTACGCGCTCGACGCGCGCGAGCTGCTCGGCGACGAGGCGGAACACTACGACAAGGTCATCGACATTCTGGACGTCTGGTTCGACTCGGGCACGACGCATTACTGCGTGCTCGACCAGCGCCCCGAACTCGCGCGCAAGCCGGGCGACAAGGTCATGTACCTCGAAGGCTCGGACCAGCATCGCGGCTGGTTCCATTCATCCTTGCTGACCAGCGTCGCGATGCACGGCAAGGCGCCGTACGACGAGGTGCTCACCCATGGCTTCACTGTCGATGCGCAGGGCCGCAAGATGTCGAAGTCGCTCGGCAACGGCATCGAGCCGCAGGACGTGATGAAGACCTACGGCGCCGACATCCTGCGCCTGTGGATCGCCTCGGCCGACTACCGCAACGAGATGGCGCTGTCGGACGAAATCCTCAAGCGCGTCGCCGATGCGTATCGCCGCATCCGCAACACCGCGCGCTTCGTGCTCGGCAACCTGCACGGCTTCGATCCTGCGCGTGATCTGGTCGAGGTCGAAAACAGCCTGCTGCTCGATCAATGGGCCGTGCAGCAGGCGCACGACACGCAGCAGGCCGTGATTGCCGCCTACGCGCGCTACGACTTCCCCGAAGTCGTGCAGCGCGTGCAGAACTTCTGCACCAACGAGATGGGCTCGCTCTACCTCGACATCACCAAGGATCGTTTGTACACGATGCAGACCGACAGCCACGGCCGGCGCAGCGCGCAGAGCGCGATGTACCGCATCGTCGAGGCGATGGTGCGCTGGCTTGCGCCGATCCTGTCGTTCACCGCCGAGGAAATCTGGCCGCTGATTCCGGGCAAGCGCGATGCCTCGGTGCTGTTCGAAACGTTCTACGACGGCCTCGCGCCGACCCAGGGCAAGCCCGAGCGGCGCGCGTTCTGGAACGACCTGCTGACCATCCGCGCGGCCGCGGCGAAGCTGCTCGAAGGCATGCGCAATGCCGGCGAAATCGGTGCCGCGCTCGAAGCCGACGTCGCGCTGCACGCCGATGCGTCGCTGCATGCGCGCCTCGCGCCGCTTGCGGACGAACTGCGTTTCTTCTTCATCACCTCCGGTCTGCATCTCGCTGACGAGAAGAATCCACCGGCGAATGCAGTGAAAGTGGACGTGGGCGAAGGCGCATCGTGGATTTCCGCCAAGGTCGCCGATGGACAGAAGTGCATCCGCTGCTGGCATCGCCGTGAAGATGTCGGCGTGCATCCCGAGCATCCGGAAATCTGCGGCCGCTGCGTCTCCAATTTGCCGGATGGGCCGGGTGAGCGGCGGCGGTACTTCTAAGGGGTGAACCTTGTTGCAGGTCCGTTAAAAGACTATATTCAGTCTTCCCGCGGAGATAATTCCATGCGTTATTCCTCGCAAATCAAACCGATCAGTTATCTCAAGGCCAATGCGGCAGAGGTACTCGAAAAGATCAACGTCGAGCGCGAACCGCTCGTGATCACGCAGAACGGCGAGGCGCGCGCGGTTATCCAGGACGTCGCCACATTCGAGCAGACTCAGGAGACGCTGGCGCTGCTCAAGCTGCTGGCGCTCGGTCATCGCGATGTCGAAGCGGGGCGCTTCGCTTCGGCCGAAACCGTTGCGAAGCGCTTGCGCCGCCGCCGGGTTGCGACCTGATGCGGCAGCGTTTTTCTGCGGGCACGGATGCGCGATGAGCAAGCGCTACACTGTTTCGGTCACCGCCGGTGCGGAGCGCGATATTGCTGACATCATCGGCTACATCGATGCATCCGATTCACCGCAGAATGCCGATCACGTCCTTGATGGATTGCTCGCCGCGATTGGCAAGCTCGCCGAGCTGCCCGAGCGCGGATCGCATCCGCGTGAACTCCTGGAGTTGGGGGTCCGCGATTTCCGACAAGTGTTTTTCAAGCCCTACAGAATCGTGTACCGCGTCGCCGCGAGCAGGGTATTTGTCTATCTCGTCGCCGATGGCCGGCGCGACATGCAAGCACTGCTCGCGCGGCGTCTGATCGACGAACGAACCGAATGATTACCGTCAAACCCAACGCCCTGTCCTGGCTCGGCCTGTCGCTTGCCGTCATTACCATCGACCAGATCGTCAAGGCGATCGTGCTCGCATCGCTGCAGCCGTATCAACCGCATGTAGTGATTGCGGGCCTCCTCAACTGGACGCTCGCGTTCAACACCGGTGCGGCTTTCAGTTTTCTGGATTTCGGCCCCGGCCCGCAACGCTGGCTGTTCAGCGCGCTTGCGGTCGGAGTCAGCGGCGTGCTCGTGCGTTGGCTGGCGACGATCCCGCGCCGCGACTGGCGCAACGCATTGCCGCTCTCGCTCGTGATCGGCGGCGCGCTCGGCAACCTGATCGACCGGCTGCGTTTCGGTCAAGTCACCGATTTCATCGACGTGTATTGGGGCGATGCGCATTTCCCCGCGTTCAACATCGCCGACTCGGCGATCACGGTCGGCGCGGTGCTGCTGATCTGGTTCGGCTTGTTCGCGAAAGCACAAAAAGCGGCCTGACGCGGCCATCCGCGTTAAAATCCCTTGCATGCAAATCCTTCTCGCCAACCCCCGTGGATTCTGCGCCGGCGTCGACCGCGCGATCGAGATCGTCGAGCGCGCGCTCGAAGCGTTCGGCGCGCCGATCTACGTGCGCCACGAGGTCGTGCACAACAAGTTCGTCGTCGACGGCCTGCGCGCGCGCGGCGCGATCTTCGTCGATGAAATCGCCGAAGTGCCCGATGGCGCCACGGTGATCTTCAGCGCGCACGGGGTTTCGCAGAAGGTGCGCGCGGAGGCGGCGGCGCGCGACCTGCGCGTGTTCGATGCGACCTGTCCGCTGGTGACCAAGGTGCATATCGAGGTCGCGCGCTACGCCAAGTCGGGCTTCGACGTCGTGCTGATCGGCCACGCCGGCCACCCCGAAGTCGAGGGCACGCTCGGTCAGTGGGACAAGGCCGGTGCCAGCGGCGAAATCCATCTCGTCGAAACGCCGGAAGACGTGGCGAAACTCATACCGAAGAATCCCGAGCAGATCGCCTACGTCACCCAGACCACGCTCTCGGTCGACGACACCCGGGCCGTGATCGATGCGCTGCGCGAGCATTTCCCGGCCGTCGTCGGCCCCAGACACGACGATATCTGCTACGCCACGCAGAACCGCCAGGACGCCGTGCGCAAGCTCGGCCAGCAGTGCGACCTTGTTCTGGTCGTCGGCTCGCCGAACAGCTCCAATTCCAACCGCCTGCGCGAACTGGCGCGCAAACAGGGCGTACCGGCGTACCTGATCGACGGCGCCGAGGACATCGAGCGCGCCTGGCTGGCCGGCAAGCAGCGCGTCGGCGTCACCGCCGGCGCCTCGGCGCCGGAAGGCCTGGTCCAGGGTGTCGTCGCGCGCCTGCGCGAGTGGGGCGGAGTACAGGCCGTCGAACTGGCCGGCGATCCGGAAAACATCACCTTCGCGCTGCCGAAGGAATTGCGCATCAGCCTGGTGGGTTGACCCGGCCGCGCGCACCCGCCGTTGCCGGAGGGGTGACCGCACGCGGGGCGCACGCCATGCGACTTCGCCGGGTGAAATTGCCGCCCGCCCGAATGCCTGCTCCGCCGCTCGTCGGCTGGCTTCGGCCGGACGTCCGGCCCCCGGATGCAACCGCCGCGGTGCTGCTGTAGCGTGTGTGCTGGTCTGGGAAGGGGGCAATTCCATGCATTCGGCATCGACGCGCGTCAAGGGTTTCACCTTGATCGAAATGATGGTCGTGGTCGCGATCATCGCCATTTTGGCGGCGATTGCGCTGCCGAGCTATCGTGACTACGTCATCCGCGGCTATCTCGTCGATGGCACCAACCAACTCGCTGCGCAGCGTGCGAAGATGGAGCAGTATTATCAGGATGCGCGGACTTACGCCACATCCGGTGCGTACAAATCTCCTTGCGACAATGCGGTGATATCGACTCTCACCGTCAAGAATTGGACCTTCACGTGCACTGGCGTCGCCGCTGCGACGTACACGATAGTCGCTACCGGCTCGGGTCCGGTTGCGGGTGCCATCTATTGGGTCGATCAGACCAACGCGCAAACAACCAAGGGACTCCCCGCTGGGTGGACCGTGCCTTCCCCGGCGACCTGCTGGGTTATCTCGCGCGGCGGTACCTGCTGATGAAACCGCGTACCGCCGGTTTCAGCTTGATCGAGCTGATGATCGTGGTGACCCTCATTGCGATTCTGGTCATTGCCAGCATGCCCGCCGTCTCGGACATGCTGCAGAACTCGCGGACACGCTCGGTCGCCGATTCGTTGCAGAACGGCATCCGCTTCGCGCAGACCGAGTCGGCACGTATGAGCCGTCTCACGACGCTGGCCACGACGGCGACGAACTGGACGGTGAGTTACACGAAGATTGCGGGAGGCAGCGACTCGCTCCCGACGTTGCTGCAATCCTCGCCTTCCGGCAATGTTGGCTCGGTTGTCATCACGCCGGATGACGCCACACATACGGCGTTGCAGTTCAACGACCTCGGCCGGGTCAAGGTGGCGAGCACCAGTGCGGGGCCGTTCACCACACTCAACGCCGACATGTATTTCACGGTGAACAATTCCAAAGGCCCGCGTAGCTTGCGTGTCTATGTCAGCCCTTCGGGCAAGGTGCGGATGTGCGACCCAGACAAGAGCCTCGCTGCCGGATATCCCGACGGGTGTCCGCCATGAAACAAGCGCATGGATATCAGCGTGGCATGATGATGCTCGAGGTGCTGATCGCGTTGCTGATCTTTACCGTCGGCGTGCTTGGCATGGTCAAGATGCAGGCAGTGGCCTCGGCAAATTCGGTCAACTCTGAGGATCGCGCGACGGCGGCATTGCTCGCCAACGACCTCATCGCGGAAATGTGGACAACCAAGTCGGCTGCGCAGCCGGCCGATTTCGCCAACTGGACGAGCCGCGTCACCACCGCGTTGAGAGGTGCCGACACGTCGAAAAGCACCTTTGCCGCTTCGGGGGGGTCCGGCACTGCGACGATCGTCATCACCTGGAATCGGCAGATGGGCCTGAACGTCGAAGGTGGCGCCGAGTCGGGCTCGACGCTGCAGACTGCGACCTACTCCACTCAGGTCGTCATCCAATGAGTGCGCCCAATCGCAATATCCAGGGTGGCCATACGCTGATCGAACTGATGATCGCGATCCTCATCGGCATGCTCCTCGTGCTGGGTGCTTTCAAGGTGCTCGCTGATTTCGAAGGCAACAAGCGTAGTACCACTGCGGTCAACGATGCCATGCAATCCGGCAACTACGGGTTGTTCGCGCTCGACAAGTTGATCCGCTCCGCGGGCTCGGGGTTGTCGCGCTATGCGGCGAAGGCGGGCTGGGGCTGCACGCTGAATTTCAAACCTACCGACGGGGCGACTACGGCCGCCTCCTCGATCTCTAGCTCAGGCCCGCCCTCGCTCAACCCGCCGTTCAACGGCGTATTGCCTGGTGCCTTGCGTCTCGCCCCGGTCATGATTGTTCCGGGCGATGCCCCGTGGAGTAGCACGGCGACGAAGTCGGATGTCTTCATGGTCATGCTTGGAGGCAGTGGTTATTCCGAAGCGCCGGTGCGTTTCAAGCCCAACGTTAGTGGTGGTCTGTCCCAGGTGGACAGCAATGTCGGCTTCAGCGCCGGGGAGTGGGTGCTGGTAGGCTCGGGTGGAATCGGCGAGTGCATGATCAGCCACGTCGCTTCCACCTTCAATCCGGCCGGCAACAATGTCAGTCTGCCGCTCGCGGATACGACGGTCGGCAACGCCGCGGGCCTGATCACCGCCGGCAATTACGTGGTCGCGCTTGGCAACGGCGTTACTGCGAGTTTTTTGATGCTTGGTGTCGACACCGCCACGAGTTCTCTGATGAGTCTCGATTTGCTCAATTCGCCCACGAGCACGCCGCAGGCGCTCGCGGACGATGTGGTAATGATGCGCGTGATCTATCAAGTGCAGCCAAGGCCCGTCGATCCGTTGACTTGGACGAACCCGGTTGGCAACGTGACGATAGGCGGAATCGCCTACAACTACACGCCGACGGGCCTCAATGCGGGAACTGCGGCTGCGAGCGCTGCGCTCAGATCCATTGTTGCGGTCCGAATTGCATTGGTCGTGCGTGCGCCACTCAACGAACAAAAGTCCACAAACGTCAACAGCGGCAGCGTGAAGATGTTCGACGCGCTGGACTCGCCCACATGCACTTCGGCCACGACACCCGCCTGCGCCAATCCGGTCACGGTCACTTGGACCTACCCGGCGGGAAACTACCGCTATCGCAAGCTCGAAACCACCATCCCCGTGCGCAACGCATCGTTCTGAGGCGAACATGAAGATTCCCGCGAGCCCGCACAAGCAACATGGCGTGATCCTGTTCATCGCCCTGATCGCTCTCGTCGTGATCATGATCGCTGCGGTAGCGCTGATCCGCTCTACCGACACCGCGCAGGTGATCGCCGGCAACCTGGCGATCAAGCGCGACATGACCCACGAGTCGGAACTGGCCGTGAAGGACGCACTGACGAGTTTCAGCAGCGGCGTGTTCGTCACGGAAGATGCGCGCCTTTACACCAATTCGGGCAGCAACTACTACGCTACGGCGCTGTCGAGCAATCCCCAAGGCATCCCGTACGTGCTGCTGCAAGCCAGTACCAGCGGTGAAGCCGCTGCCTACGCCACGGGCATGACCTACCGCTATGTCATCGACCGGATGTGCCCGCAGGAGGGCCCGCCTAGGGACTGTCAAACCGACCAAGGCAGCCATGGCGGCAGCTTCACCAATGATGTCGACGTCTCCGCAAACTCCGGCAAGGGTCTCGGCGTCAGGGATCTCGGTGTGTACTACCGCGTCAGTGTTCGCGTCACCGATACGCGCGGTGCCCAGTCGTATTTCCAGACCACTTTCACGAGCCTCGGCTCCCCCTAATTTCTTTGCACAAGAATCCATGCCATGAAACCGTCAACGAATAGCATTGCGTTTCTCGGTCGGGCTGGGCTGGCCCTTTTCTGCGCAAGTCTTTCAGGCCTGGCCGGAGCCGCAGCGACGACTCTTGCGGATGCGCCGCTGTATTCGAACGTGATCGTGCCCGCCAATGTAGCGTTGGCGCTGTCGGTGGAGTGGCCAACTGGCGATGACGATCCGTATATCGGCGTCGCGTACGATCCTGCCGCAACCTATGTCGGGTATTGGAGTTCCGACTGGTGCTACTCCTACGACACGACGGTCGCCAATGGCGACGGCGCTGCGAAGGGCGTGTTTGTTCCACAGGTAGCTGCAAGTTCGCATGTATGCAACAGCGGCTCGACCAACTATTGGAGCGGCAATTTTCTCAACTGGGCGTTGACCCAGACCATCGACCCGCTGCGTTATGCGTTGACCGGCGGTTATCGCAGCGTTGATACAAGCACCAATACGGTATTGCAGAAAGCCTACTCCGATGGAAACGTAAGTAACGGCGGATTTCCCGACAAGACGCTTAATGCCGCTGCGACCATCAAGGGGGCGACGCCGTTTACATCGTGGACGAAGTTGGTCATTTCCAACCGTAACCTCGGCCGGCAATTCGAGTTCAGCAGTGCATCTCCTTGCGGTAGCAAATGCGGTGACAGTGGCGGCAATACCAACAGCGGGCTGACGTTGGCGACGTATCCCGGGGATGCCGGTGCTGCGGCGGCCAGCAGCGTCACCACCATTCCGCTGACCTGCTCGAGCGTGACGGGGTCGGGTTCCAACAAATATTGCGATACCGCAACTTACACCATGGTGACGACGGTTGCGACCAGTGCCGTGCAGACGACCACGCAGTATCAGCAGACTTGCAAAACAGTGGGTACGAAGAACAGTTCGGGAGGTATTTCGACCTGTTCCGTATGGAATTCGCCGACGGTAAAAACGACGTCGAACGTCACCGTGGCCTACAAGCTTTACGGCGCCGTGCAAGTCTGCGTATTGGGCAAGGACAAGGGCGATTCCCGTTGCCGCGGTTATCCCTATTCCGCCGATGGCAGCACTGCGCCTTCGGTATATAAACCAACGGGCCTGATGCAGAAGTACGCGGCGGAGACCCCGGCCGGTACCGACACCATCCGCTATTCGGCATTCGGCTACCTGTTCGACACGAGCTTGACCCGCGATGGTGGTGTCATGCGCGCGCGTATGAAGTCGGTGGGGCCGTACATGGCCAACCCCGGTCAACCGGTCCAGCCCAACAGCGCCGCCAACAATCCGACGACCAAGACCTCGGCGGAATGGAACACCGCGGATGGTACGTTCATTGCGAATCCCGATAGCAACGACGCCAGCACCTACGGACCTGCCGGCTCGAACAGCGGCGTGATCAACTATCTGAACCAGTTCGGTTTCAGCGCAGGCGCCTACAAGAGCTTCGACCCGGTCGGCGAGATGTACTACGCCGCGACGCGTTATTACCGTGGCATCGGCAGCGTGGCAAGTTATTCGAATGGCCTGACTACGGCCATGTACGACGGCTTTCCTGTCATCTCGTTTGCGGCGAACAACGACGGCACCAACAGCAATGCCAAGGACGACCCGATCGCTTATACCTGCAGCACCAACTACATCATCGGCATCGGTGACATTCATACGCATGCCGACGCAAATCTCCCTGGGCGTACCTACTCCACCAGCAAGGAGCCGGCCATGCCGTCGGAGGTGTCGGCCGATGCTTCGTCGACCACCGGCGTGAACGCGGTGACGGCCGCAAACTGGATCGCGACGCTGGAGAACCAGATATCGGCGAGTGGCGGCGGCGGCTCAGGCGGTGACTACCAACTCGCTACCGGCATTGGCAATGCGGCGATAGATTCTATCGGGTCACCCACCGGCGGTTGGTGCTGCAATTCGCACAGCTTCCTGATGGCGGGTCTGGCGTACGATCTGCATACCCGGGACATCCGCCAGGACATCGTCAACAAGTCGAGTGCGATCACGGTGTCGACGTTCTGGCTCGACGTGATGGAGAACAACGACTATCACGAAAAGAATCAGTTCTGGCTGACGGCCAAGTACGGTGGGTTCGACACTTCGCAGAAGGATGCGGCCAAAAATCCATTGTTCAGCATTATCGGCAGAACCCCCACGCTCAGCGCGAGCAGCGATGAGTACGTGCGTACCAAGCCACTGCCGACTTCGTGGTGGAACAGCGGCAAATTGGGCCAAGGTTCGACCAAGGTCGACTACGTGGACAGTACCGGTACGCTGACGGCAAATACGATCTACGCGGGCAATGTGGACGATCATGGCAACCTGATGCCCGACCAGTATTTTCAGGCCAGCAATCCGAGCAAGATGATTTCGGGACTGAATGCGGCGTTTTTGAAGATCGTGGCAAACGCGCCGGCGGGTACGTCGTCTGCTCTCGGATTGGGTTCGAGTTCGGTTGCTACGGCTGGCAATATCAACTACGTCTCCCAGTACGCGAATGACTGGAGCGGGAGTGTGAGTGCGCAAAGCCTTGTGGTCAAAGTCACAGGCAGCGTGCTCAGCACTGATACGGGCAATACGAAGGGTATCTGGGATGCGGGGACGTGGCTGCCGCCAAACTCGGGCGCGGGTGTGCTGACTTACGACACGCGCGTGATTGCGACCAGTTCAGGCTTCGGCGCGGGCAAAGGCGTACCGTTCCGTTTCGGTAACCTTTCCACTGGGCAGAAGGCACAACTCGTTTCGCCGACTTGGACCTCCGCGACGCAGACGCAGGTGCTGAACTACGTTCGCGGCGACCGCAGCAACGAAGGGTCGACTGCCTCGTCGTCGTTCCGCTTGCGCAATACGTCGGTCTTGGGCGATATCACAAATTCGCAACCCGTGGTTTATGGTTCGCCGAGCCTGCCATACGCGGATACCCCGCTCAATCCGGGTTATTCGGCGTTCAAGACCGCAAAATCGTCCCGAGGTCCGGTGCTTTATGTAGGTGCCAACGATGGCATGCTGCATGCGTTCGATGCAACGGCGAGTTGCACCACGAGCAGTGGGATTACCACCTGCTCGGCCGGGGCCACGGGTGGCAAGGAGTTGTTCGCCTATGTGCCCAGCGCACTGCTGACGACGAATGTCGATTCGAGCGGAAACCCAGTCGGCCTGGGCTCACTGACTGCCAACCCGTTGAATCACCACTTCATGGTCGATGCGGTGCCCGTCGTTCGCGACGTGGACTTCGCGCGCGCCAACCTCGCAACCACCGATCCAACGTGGGCCACGGCGCCATCGGACTGGCGCACGATCGTCATCGCAGGTCTCGGCAAGGGCGGCGGCACTGGCAGCAGTGCCACTACCTGCGCCAATGGCCGGACATCCTGCGTCGGTGGCGGCTACGTCGCGCTCGACGTCACCGATCCTTCCACGATTACCAATGAGGCGACACTGGCATCAAAGGTGTTGTGGGAAACAGATCCGAGCAAACTCGTGCACATGGGCTATTCCTACGGCCTGCCGCACATCATCAAGACCAAGAAATACGGCTGGACCGTAGTGCTGACGTCTGGTTACGGCAACGACGATGGTGGCGGGTACATCTACCTGATCAACCCGAAAGACGGTAGCCTCTATGAGATCATCTCAGCCAATGTTGGTGCGCCCTCGACCACGAACCCCGCGGGCTTGGCGCATCTTGTCGCCTCGGTTCCCAGCGGACCGGACTTTACTGCGGACGCCTTGTACGCCGGCGATCTGCTCGGCAATGTCTGGCGCGTGGACCTGACCCAGAGTACGTACAAGGCGGAGCAGTTCGCGACACTTGTCGATCCGCTTACCAGCAAGCCGCAGCCCGTTACCACATACCCGGTGACTGCCATCGATCCGACGTCGCAGAAGCGCTATGTCTTCGTTGGTACAGGCCAGTTGTTGTCCGATGCAGATCTTGTCAACACGCAGACCCAGACGTTCTATGCCTTCATCGACGGCACGAACGCCGCAATCGACAAGACGAGCACATTCCCGATCAAGCGCACCGACCTGATCGCGGACGACCCTGCGACTGGCGTGACTGCGACGGCCCTTGTCGGCAAGCGCGGGTTCTACATGGATCTGGCTCCGGCAGCTACCAGCGGTACCGGCACGCAGGCATCGGCGGAACGCATCAACGTCCAGATGGTCGCAAATAGTGGAGTGGTGCTTTTCGCCGCCAATCTGTACGGACAGAACATCTGCAACAAAGGCAGTTCGCGCGTGTTCTCGCTGAACTTCGACTCCGGTCTCGACACCGATAGCTCCGGCAACGTCGTCATCGGCAAGACGCTGCTGCAAAGCGCGGATACGCCGTCGGTGCGGGTTTCCAGTCTCCAATACCTGAACGGCGTAGTCACCAACCTGACTTTGGTCAACGGGCCGGGATCCGGATCGTCGACTTCGTCTTCGATGCTGACGGCAATGTGGGGCCTGGATACGACGAGTGGCGGCACGGGCAAGAGCGCTTCGTCGGAAGCCGACGGCAACATCCTGTTCCGCGGCAAATCTGGCTTGACACGCATCAACTGGCGTGAAGTGCCGGATTCGCAATGACGCACATGCGTTGCGGTGCAGCTATGGTGAAATCGAAGTCAGCGTTTTGCGCTATCCACGCGTCGATGGTCTCCTACATGCCGCGGTGATGGATAGTCATCGCGCCTGTTGCCGGGCCAGCGTATTCTCGTGGTCGTGAAGATGGCGACGCCGGTTCGTGGCGGTGCCTGGATGCGAAGGGTGACGCAGGTTCGTTCGCAATGAATATGGCTCTGACAACCCGGCGCCAGCGCGGCGCGACCCTGATCGAGGTGCTCGTCTCGGTCGTGGTCAGCAGCGTCGGCCTGCTCGGCCTCGCCGGGCTGATGGCGACCACGGCGAAGATCAACCAGGGCGCATACCAGCGCACGCAGGTCGGCTTGGCGGTGCAGGCGCTGGTCGAGTCGATGCACGTCAATCCGGCTGCGGTGGCGCAGGGCAGTTACGATGGTGCGCGCGGAAACGCGGCGGCCGGCGTCGACTGCCGCATGCATGCCTGCAACGCGGCGGCGCGTGCGGGCGACGATCTCGCCCGTTTCGATCGCGCGCTCGCGGTGGCGCTGCCCGACGCGAAGGCGCGGTTGAAGTGCGATCCGTCCGCGGGCGCCGTGGTTGCGGATGTCTACGATGGCGTCTGCCGGATCGAGATCGACTGGTCCGAACGTGCGCTGGCGAAGGGCGGCGAGCCGTCGCCGCAGTCGCTGGTGTGGGTGTTCCAGCCGTGAGCGGCGCGCTCGCGCAGCGTCGTGCTGCCGGCGTGTGCGTCGATTCGCGCGTGCATGGCGCGGGTGGTTTTTCGCTGGTCGAACTGATGATCGCGCTGGTGCTCGGCCTGCTCGTGGCCGAGGGCATCTACATCCTGTTTGCCGCGGCGGGCAAGGTCAACACCACGCAGGCCGCGCTCTCGCGACTGCAGGAGAATGGCCGCATCGCGATGAGCCTCATCGCCGACGATTTGCGCTCGGCGGGGCTCCTGGCTTGTGGCTCGAAGGTCAGCCCTCTGGTGTTCACGGACGCGCTGCCCGCCCACATCGCCGGGCAGCCGGCGCAAGCGCGCGCTCCTGCCGACCTTGCCGGCGGCGTGCCGTATCCGCTCGACCGCGGCATTTTCGTCGGCGGCAGCCGCTGCGCGGCGAAATCGTGCAGTCCCGTGGTCGCCGGCGTGCCGGGTGCGGGTCTGGCCGCGGGCGACAAGCTTCCGGGGACCGACGTGCTCAGCGTGCGCTATCTGCGCGGCGACGGCCTGGCTGCGGGCGGCGCGAGCCAGGTCTGCGACACGGATGGACAGATCACCGCGCTCAACCTGCGCCGCACGCCGGGCGACGCCGTGCTCGACGGGCTCAAGTCCGCGCACCTGGCGCTGCTCGCGGGCTGCACGCAGGCGCAGATTTTTCCGGTCAGCCTGCAGGGCGACGCGGTGTTGCCGGTGGTCGGCAGTCTCGGCGCGCCGAAATGTTCCGTGGCGGATGCGCATACGCGGTTGTTCGATCTCGACGCGCAATTGCAGACCTCGACCTGGTACCTGCAGTTGACCGCGGACGACAAGGTGCGCGGGCGCAAGATCGCCGTGCTGATGCGGCGGATCAACGGCGTCGCCAACGAAGTCGTGCAGGGCGTCGAGCGCCTGGATCTGCGTTATTCGCTGACCGACGCTGCCGGCAACGCACACTGGCTGGATGCGGATGCGCTGAGCCGGCATGTGTCCGCCGACGGCAGCCTGCTGCAATGCGGACCGGCCGGCGCCGAGCAGCCGTGTTCGTGGAAGGACGTCGACGCAGTCGAAATTTCGCTGCTCGTGAACACGGTCGAGGACCTGCCCGCCGAGGCCGCGGCCGACGCCTGGGATTACCGCTACTCGATCGACGGCGACAAGGTGCTGCGTCCCGCCGCGGCCATGCCGGTTACCGGCCTGCCGTCGGGGCGGATGCTGCGTCGCGAGTTCCGCACCGTCGTCGCCCTGCGTGGACTCGCCGCATGATCGCGCGCGCGGCCATGCGGGAGTCGATGCGCACGCAGCGCGGTGCGGTGCTGTTCGTATCGACGATCATCCTGCTCGTGCTCTCGCTGCTCGCGGTGGCGATGGCGAAGAGCGCGGTGTTCGAGAATCGCATGGTCGGTGCCGCGCGCAGTGCGCAACTCGCGCAGCTCGCCGCGGACAGCGCGATGAGCGAGGCGCGGGCGAAAATTGCGCGGGTCGCCGCGCAGGCCGGCGCCGAGGCAGTGTGCGCCGCGCTACGCTGCGCGGTACGCGACGCCGGTGCGCCGGTCGATCCGGTCGCGTACATGCGCACGCCGGCAGCGCAGGCGGCGGCGAATCCGTTTCGCATCGACCTGGCCCGGCTCGGATACGCTGACGCGACCGCGCAGCTTGCCGCCACGCCCGTGTATGTGGTGGAGGATTTGGGCAACGCGCCGAAGACCGCCGGTTCCGCGTCATCGCCGCAGCGCCTGTTCCGGATCACCGCCCGGGGCGTCGGCGCCAGCGAGGATTTTTCGCGAGTCGTCGAAAGCGTATATGCCGTGGCCGCGACGGCCGCGGCGCCGGGCTGACCAGGGAGGCAGCATGCGCAAGCACTCCGATTGTTCCGGCTTCAGTCTGATCGAACTTGTCGTTGTGCTCGCCGTTCTGGCAATCATCGCGATGATTGCGTTACCGTCGTACCAGACGGCAGTGCGCAAGGCCCGGCGTGCGGAAGGCAAGGCTTTCCTGCACATGTTGATGATGAGCGAGGAACGGCATCATGCCGGCTTCAACCGCTATACCGCAGACGTGGGGACGAACGGCCTCGCGCTGCCAACCATGTCGCAGCCGGGCGGCTACTACGCGCTGTCCCGCGTGGATCTCGGCGCCAACGCGCAGACGGTTCGCATCGTCGTCAGCCCGCAACACGCCCAGGCCGCGGATTCGTGCGGTGACCTGATCCTGGATTCGACCGGCCTGGCGTCGGCTTCCGGAGGCCCGGCAGAGGAATGTGGTTGAACGCGCGGGCCGGTTGATCCGCTCGGCCGCCAGGCCTTGTGATGTCTGGCGTTCGCGGCTAAAATGCGCGGCTCCGTGCCGGAGTAGCTCAGTTGGTAGAGCGGCGCATTCGTAATGCGTAGGTCGGGGGTTCGATTCCCTTCTCCGGCACCATCGATACATCCAAGGCGGCCTGCGGCCGCCTTTCTTTTTTCATCCCTGTCCGTCTTCTTTTCCGCCGATCACCTCGCGCAGCGCGCGGAACAACTCGCGTGCCGCGTGCGGCGGCTTGTTGCGTTCGCGTTCGCCGCGCGCCTGGCGCGCGAGCGCGCGCAAGCGCTGGCGATCGGCGAGCGGGTGGTGGGCGATGAATTCGTTGAGCGTTTCGTCGTCGCCTTCGAGCAGGCGGTCGCGCCACTGCTCGACGCGATGCAGGGCGGCGGCTTCGCGGCGGATGTTGTCGCGGTCGTGCTCGAGCGTGGCGCGGATCGCCTCGACATCTGCCTCGTCGAGCTTGCGCATCTGCTTGGCGAGAAACTGGGTTTGACGCTTGCGTGCGATCTGCTGCGTCACGGCGCGCGCGCGGCGCACCTCGTCGAGCAGATCGGCGGCGAGCGGGACGTGGGCGAGCTGGGCATCGCTGAGATCGACCAGGGTGTGCGCGAGCTTGAGCACGTCCAGCGCTTCGCGCCGCAGTTGGCTGCGGCTGGGCATGGCCTCGCCCGGTTCGGGCGCTGCGGTATTGAGTTCGTGTTCACCGGTCGGCATATCGCCGATAATAGCCGATCGCACCGAGGAACCGCCGAGTGAACCAGGTCATTTCCGATTCCCCTGCCGCGCTGGTGGACGACAGCGTTGCCCAGCTCGACCGCCTCGCCGATCTGGCCGAGGACGTGATCCGGCGCTGCCGTGCCGCCGGCGCCAGCGAAGTCGAGGTTGGCGCGAGCATCGATTCCGGCCTCAATGTCGGCGTGCGCCTCGGCGAGGTGGAGACGGTCGAGCATTCGCGTGACCGTGGTTTTGGTCTGACCGTGTATTTCGGCAAGCGCAAGGGTTCGGCAAGCACCGCCGATCTTGCCGCCGATTCGATCGCGAAGACGATCGAGCAGGCCTGCGCGATCGCGAAGTACACCGAGGAGGATCCCTGCGCGGGATTGGCCGATCCGGCGCGGCTCGCGCGCGAATTTGCCGACCTCGATCTTTGGCATCCGTGGAGCATCGATGCTGCGGATGCGATCCGTCTGGGTATCGAGATTGAGGATGCCGGGCGCAGCCACGCCGGCATCACGAACTCCGAAGGCGCATCGGTACAGGCCGGCGCGTCGTTGTCGGTGCTGGCGACGTCCGCCGGATTCATAGGCCGCGAGCGTGGCACGCGACACATGTTGTCGTGCGCGATGATCGCCGGCGACGAGACGGGCATGCAGCGCGACTACTGGTACGAATCGGTGCGTGCGGCCGGCGATTTCGGCGATCCGGCCGCGATCGGGCGCAAGGCGGCAGAGCGCACGCTCGCGCGCCTGAACGCGCGCGAGCTGTCGACGCGCGCCTCGCCCGTGCTGTTCGCGCCCGAGGTGGCGCGCGGTCTGATCGGCCATCTGGTTTCGGCAGTGTCGGGCGGCGCGCTCTATCGCAAGGCCAGTTTTCTCCTCGATCACGCGGGGAAAAATATACTTCCGTCCTTCGTCGACATCATCGAGAAGCCGCACCTCACTCGTGGGCAAGCCTCCGGCAACTTCGACGCCGAAGGCGTGGCGACGGCCGAACGCCCCCTGGTCAGCGCGGGTGTGCTCGAAAGATACGTGCTCGGCAGTTACTCCGCGCGCAAGCTCGGCCTCGAATCGACCGGCAACGCCGGCGGCATCCACAACCTCATCGTCACCACCGGCGCTGGCGATTTCGCGGCGATGCTGTCGATGCTCGGCACCGGCCTGCTCGTCACCGAGGTGATGGGGCAGGGTGTGACCATCGTCACCGGCGACTATTCGCGTGGCGCTTCGGGCTTCTGGGTCGAGAATGGCGCGATCGCCTATCCGGTCGAGGGCATCACCATCGCATCGAACCTGCGCGACATGTTCGCCGGCATCGCCGCGATCGGCGCCGACGTCGATCCGCGCTCGCACATCCTGACCGGCTCGATCCTGGTCGAGCGCATGACGATCGCCGGCCAATGAACGCCACGCAAATGTGGTGCGGTCTCATGGATTCAAGCATGACCTCCGGCGCTTGCCGAACGCGCGCGTCCGCAGGAAACTGGCCTCGTCCCCAATCACGCAGGAGATGCGCATGAGCGTTCCGCCGAACGAGGCCCCGTCGGGCAATGGTTCTGCATCGAGCGACGCCGTCACGCCGCCGCCGGCGCCTCCCGGCATGCCGGGCGCGGAAGAAAGGCAGTGGGCGATGTTCGCGCATCTGTCCGCACTGCTCGGCGCCATCGTGACCGGGCACATGTTCGCCTGGGGTTGCTTCATCGGCCCGCTCGTGATCTGGCTGATCAAGAAGGACACGCTGCCGTTCGTCGATGATCAGGCCAAGGAGGCGCTCAATTTCAACATCACGCTCGCGATCATCGGTCTGGCGCTGCTGGTGCTCAGCATCATTACCCTCGGCCTCGGCTTGCTCCTCGCGATTCCGGTAGGCGTCGTCGTCGGCGTGGCCTGGCTCGTGCTGACGATCATCGCCGCGGTCAAGGCGAACGAAGGTGTCGCCTACCGCTATCCGGTCAGCCTGCGCTTGATCAAGTAACCCGCCGCGCCGCGCGCGCGACAACGCGCGCGGCAAATCGATGCGTCAGCGCAGACCGCTACGCGTGGCGTTCGGCGACGAAGCGCGCGAGCGCGGCGAGCGCGGCGAATCCGTCGCCGAGCGGCGCGACCGCATCGAGCGCGCGTCGGGTGAGCGTGTCGAGCTGTCTGCGCGCGCCGTCCATGCCGAGGATGGCGGGATAGGTCGGTTTGTTGTCGGCGGCATCCTTGCCCGCGGTCTTGCCGATGGTCGAGGCATTGCCTTCGACGTCGAGGATGTCGTCGCGGATCTGGAAGGCGAGACCGATCGCGTGGCCATAGCGCTCGAGGGAAGCGAGCGTTTCCGCGTCGCGGCAGCCGGCGGCGAGCGCGCCGAGGCGGACCGAGGCGCGGATCAGCGCCCCGGTTTTGTATACGTGCATGCGCTCCAGTTCGTCCGGCGTCAGCGCCTTGCCGACCGCGGCAAGGTCGAACGCCTGGCCGCCGGCCATGCCGTGCGCGCCGCAGGCGGCGGCGAGCGTGCGCAGCATCTCGACCTGGTTGCGCGGATTGTCCCGCAGGCGCGTGTCGTCGGCGAGCACCTCGAACGCCAGTGCCTGCAGCGCATCGCCGGCGAGGATCGCCATCGCTTCGCCGAACACGACATGGCAGGTGGCGCGGCCGCGGCGCAGGTCGTCATCGTCCATCGCCGGCAGGTCGTCGTGTACCAGCGAATAGGCATGGATGATTTCGACCGCGCAGGCCGAGGAATCGAGCGCCTCGGCGGACGCGCCGAAAGCGGTGCCGGTCGCGTAGACGAGTACGGGGCGCAGGCGCTTGCCGCCGCCGAGCACGGCATAGCGCATTGCGCGGTGCAGTTCCGGCGGCGGCGCATCCTCGGGCGGCAAGGCGCGGGCGAGCGCCGCGTCGGCACGCGCGCCCCATTGCTGCAAGGCCGCGGTGGCGGCACGGGTGGAGTCGGTGGACAAGGTGCGGCGCTTACGGCGTTTGCGGGTCGAAGTCTTCTGCCGTTCCGGGCGCCGCCGGATCGCGCAGCAGCCTGACGCGCAGCTGCGCCTCGTCGAGCGCGCCCTGACAGTTGCGGTACAGCGCGATGCCGCGCTCGAACGACTGCAGCGATTCGTCGAGACTCATCTCGCCGCCCTCCATGCGCGCGACGAGTTTCTCCAGTTCGTCCAGCGAGGCTTCGAATTCGGCGATCTTGTTGGGCTCGGCGGCAGTCTGCGGCATGCCGTGCACGCTAACCCAAGCGCGTTGCGGAATCAATGCACATCGCGGCGCGCTATCGGCGGGCGAGGGGATCGAAGCGGATCCGCATGCGCGGACCCGCCGCGGCAGCGGCGAAACACAGGTTGCCGACCGCGATCAATTCACCGGCGCGGAAGACCAGCGGGATGCGCCCGCGCAGCCACGGCGGCACGCCGGCCTCCTGCAGCAGCAGACGCAGTTCGCGCGTATGCGCCGCCCCTGCGGGCCGGATGCGTTCGCCGCCGCGCCGGTAGCGCACGAGCAGCGGCGGTTCGAGCTTCTGCGGCGGCGACAGTTCAAGCGTGCCGCCGCCAGGCAACCCCAGGGCGGCGCCGCCGTCCCAGGCGGCTTCCCAATCGGCGGGCAGTGCCGGCAGCGGGTGCAGCGCGTAAAGCAGGTCGCGGTAGCGGCGCAACTCGGTGTCGGCGAAGCGCACGCAGGGCAGGCGGTCGTCGCCGGCGCCGTGCAACTGGCGCTCGAGTTCGTCGACATGGAAATGCGCGGGTTCGGCCAGGCGCAATTCGCGCAACCACAGGCGCAATACCGGACCGCGAAGCGCAGCGGGCAACGCCAGCCACCCGCGCCAGACGAGTGTTGCCGGATCCGACCCGTGCAGGCGGATCAGCGCGGTGCGTGCTTCCGCATCGATGAAATCGGCCGCATGGCCCGCCCAGGCCGCGCTGTGCGCGAGCGCGACCTCCGCCGCGGGCCAGCGTGCGCGCAGGCGCGGCAGAATCTCGCAGCGCAGGAAATTGCGGCGCAGCCTCGTGTCGGCGTTGCTCGGGTCGTCGAGCCAGCGCAGGCCGTGTTCGCCGGCATAGGCTCGCAGCGTCGAGCGCGGCAGCCCGAGCAGTGGCCGCCACAGGTATCCCGCGGCAAACGTGCGCAGACCACGCATCGCGGCGAGGCCTTCCGGGCCGGCGCCGCGCAGCAGCTTCAGTAACACGGTTTCCGCCTGATCGTCACGGTGATGGGCGAGCGCGAGGATCTCGCCGGGGCGCAGCAAGCGTTCGAACGCCGCCCTGCGGGCACCGCGCGCGGCGTCCTCGAGCCCGCCGCCGCCGTCGCGATCGACCTCGACGCGGACGATATCAATCGCGATGTCGAGCTCCGCCGCTGCCTCGCGGCAATGCGCCGACCACGCTGCGCTGTCCGCGTGCAGGCCGTGATCGACGTGGATCGCGCGCAGCCCCCGCGCGCGCGCGCGCGGACTGCGCGCGAGCGCATGCAGCAACACGCTAGAATCCGCGCCGCCGCTGTAGCCGACCGCCAGCGCACCGGGCGGCAACGCGGCGATGGCGTTGTCCAGATGGGCGTTGACGGACGCGTGCGGCATGCCGGCATCACGCCAGAGACGGAACCAATTTGCAATGACTCCACGCACTCTCGAAGAATGGCTGGCCTACCAGCAGGGCGTGCACGCGCTCGGCGTCGATCTGGGCCTGGCGCGCGTGCGCGCGGTGTGGGCGCGCATGGGCGCGCCGCCGGTCGCGCCGGTCGTGATCACGGTTGGCGGCACCAACGGCAAGGGCTCGACCGTCGCGTTCCTCGAGGCGATGCTCGCCGCGGCGGGCAAGCGCGTCGGCTGTTACACCTCGCCGCATCTGCTGCGCTACAACGAGCGCGTACGCATCGCCGCTGCCGAGGTGGACGATGCGGTATTGGTCGACGCGTTCGAACGCATCGAGGCGGCGCGCATGGCGCAGCCGGATCAGCCGGTCACGTTGACCTATTTCGAGTTCGGCACGTTGGCCGCATTGTGGATTTTTGCGCAAAGTAAACTCGATGTCGCGGTGCTCGAAGTCGGCCTCGGCGGCAGGCTCGACGCGGTCAACATCGTCGATGCCGATGCGGCGATCGTGACCACGATCGATCTCGACCACCAGGACTGGCTCGGCGACGACCGCGAACAGATCGCGCGCGAGAAGGCCGGCATATTCCGCGGCGGCCGGCCGGCGATCATCGGCGACGCGTCCGCGTCCGTCGCGCTGGAACAAAGCGCGCGTGCCATCGGGGCGACGGTTTTCCGTGCGGGCTGCGACTATCGTTTCGGGTCCGCGAAACCCGGCTGGCGCTGGTCTGCCGGCGAACGCGAAGTCGCGCTGCCCGATCCGGTACTCGCGGCGCCGGTGCAGCGGGCGAATGCGGCGGCGGCGATCGCCGCGTTGCATGCGCTGCGCGCGCGCGTCGAAATCGGCGACGCTGCCTTGACGGCGGGCGTGCGTGCCGCGCGCGTGGCTGCGCGCCTGCAGCGCTTCGCCAAGGTCGGCGTGGCCGAGCTCGTGATCGACGTCGCACACAACCCGCAGGCGGCGCAGGTGCTGGCAAGCTGGCTCGAGCAGACGTCGACGCAGGGCCGCACGCTGGCTGTGTTCGGCGCGCTTGCCGACAAGGACATCGCCGGCATCGTCACGCCGCTTGCCGCGCACATCGGGCGCTGGTTCGTCGGCGGGCTCGATGCGGAATCTCCGCGCGGTCTCGCCGCGGCCGATCTCGTCGCGCGCATGGCGAAGGCCGCATTGGCGCCGCGTTGCGAGGTCCGCGTCGATGTCGACCAGGCGCTCGATGCCGCCTTCGCCGCGGCGGGCGCGCGTGACCGCGTCATCGCTTTCGGCTCGTTCCATGTCGCGGCGCCCGCGTTGGCGTGGGCGACGCGACATGGGTTCGCCGCCGCAACCTGAGGTGAACGGTGCGGCCGGGTAGGCGCGGCTTGCGCGCAGGGCGCGGCTATAATCGGACAATGTCTGATCTTGTTTTTAGAAGCCCGGCCCGGATGGCCGGTCTGGTTTCGGTCGGGAAGATCGATGGAGACAACGTATGGATTCTGCCCTGAAACAACGTCTGCTCGGCGCGGCCGTGCTGATCGCGCTGGCGATCGTCTTCGTGCCGATGTTCTTTTCCGGCACGCCGCCGAAGCTCGCGACCACGACCACGCAGAGTCTCAGCATCCCGCCGGCGCCCGAGCGCAATTTCGAAACACGCAATCTGAGTGTGGAGCCGCCCAAGCCGGAGGCAACGTCGGCTCCGGCGCCTGGCGTGCCGCAGGCCGCAACGGCCGCGCCCGCGTCCGGCGACAAGCTCGCCACGGTCGATACCGGCGCGCCGGCAAGCTTCGAGGCGCCGGACAGCGCGCCCCGCTCCACGCCTGCGGCGAAGCCGGCGGTCGCGACCGCGCCGGTGACGCCGCCGGCGACTGCGGCCCCGGCTTCGACTTCCATGTCGGCGCCGCCGCCCGCGCCGGCGGTGCCGATGGCCGGGCGCTTCCTCGTCAACCTCGGCGTCTATGCCGATGCGGGCCATGCCGGCGCGCTCGTCGACAAGATGAAGAAGCTCGGCTATCCGGCGTTCGCCGAGGCGACGGAATATCAGGGCAAGCCCGCGCAGCGCGTGCGCGTCGGCCCCTATGCCGAACGCGCATCGGCCGAGAACGTGCGCCTGAAGATCAAGCAGGCCGACGCGAAGCTGCCGAGTGGCATCGTGCAGACCGCGGATCCGGACAGGCCGTCCGACAAACCGGCGGACAAGGCCGTGGCGGGCGAGGCGAAACCCGCGGCGGCGAAGCTGGTCGCGGCGGAACCGGCATCGCCTGCGCCGAACCTGCCGGCGAATCGTGCCGGTGCCTACGTGGTCCAGGCCGGCGCGTTCAAGGCCGAGGACGAGGCGAACAAGCTGCGCGACCGGCTGCGCAACGGTGGCGTCGCTGCCTACGTCGAGAAGTCCAGCGACGGCGAGACGACATTCTGGAAGGTGCGCGCCGGTCCGTATGCCGACCGCGGCGGCGCCGACGCCGCCGTGGCGGCGTTGAAGCAGAAGTTCCAGGTGACGGCGATCGTCAAGACGCAACCGTGAAAGTTCCGGCTCCGCGATGAATTGGGCCGATTACGTCATCGTCGCCGCACTGGCTCTGTCCGTGCTGATGGGGCTGTGGCGCGGTTTCATCGGCGAGGTGCTTGCGCTCGCCGTGTGGGTCGTCGCGCTGTGGGTCGCCTGGACGCTGGGCCCGCAGGTCGCGGGGGCATTGAGCGCGGTCAGCCTGCCGTCGGCGCGCATCGTGCTCGGTTATGCGCTGTGTTTCGTCGCCGTGCTGATCGCGGGCGCGATCGTCGGTTTTTTCCTGCGCAAGCTGATCGCGGGCAGTGGTTTGAGCGGCACCGATCGCCTGCTCGGTGCGGTGTTCGGCCTCGCGCGCGGCCTCGCACTGGTGACGCTGGTGGTGCTGCTGCTCGGCTTCACCCCGTTCCCGCGCGATCCGTGGTGGCACCAGTCGCGTCTGCTGCCGAGCTTCCAGCAGGCCGCGCAATGGGCCTCCGCGCACATGCCGGCCGAGGCGACGAAGTATCTCGACCTGCGCGGATTGCTGCCGCAGGCGCTGCCTTCGCCATCGCCGAATCAGGAGCAAAAGAAAATTTGACATCGATCAGGGCGGATAAAACGCGGATAAGAGGCGATAGATCGAAATCGACGAGAAAGATAGGTGCGCAAGCGGGTAGAATTGCGCTGCGACGAACGTCGTTTTGTTCGGTTGTTCTGTCTGATCCGCTCTTGTCCGTGTTGTTCCGCGCAAATCCGTGTCAAACCCTTTTGATCTTTCGCCTTCACGCCAGTAAAACCTTATGTGCGGAATCATCGGTATCGTCGGCAAATCCGAAGTCGCTTCGGCGCTCTATGACGGCTTGACCGTGCTCCAGCACCGCGGCCAGGACGCGGCCGGCATCGCCACGATCGAGCGCGACAAGCTGCGCCTGCACAAGGGCGCGGGCCTGGTCAACGACGTGTTCGGCCGCGACAGCATGCTCAAGTTGCGCGGCAACATCGGCATCGGCCACTGCCGCTATCCGACCGCGGGCTCGGAAGCCGCTGCCGAGGCGCAGCCGTTTTACGTCAACTCGCCGTACGGCATCGCGCTCGGTCACAACGGCAATCTGATCAACACGGACGAATTGCGCCGGCAGATGTACGAGGAGGACCGCCGCCACATCAACACCGAATCCGATTCGGAAGTGCTGCTCAACATCTTCGCCCACGAGTTGCAGATCCAGGAACGGCATGCGCTGACTCCCGACCATATCTTCAAGGCGGTCGCCGGCGTGCACGCGCGCGTGCGCGGAGGCTACGCAGTGGTCGCGCTCGTGCTCGGCTACGGCGTGGTCGCGTTCCGCGATCCGCACGGCATCCGCCCGCTCGTGCTCGGCGAGCGCGAGACGGCGGAAGGGCGCGAATACATGGTGGCAAGCGAGTCGGTCGCGATGGACATCCTCGGTTTCCGCCTCGTGCGCGACGTCGCGCCGGGCGAGGCCGTGCTGCTGACCGCCGACGGCAAGTTGTTCAGCCGGCAGTGCGCGGAAGGCGCGCTGCATGCGCCGTGCATTTTCGAGTACGTCTACCTCGCGCGTCCGGATTCGATGATCGAGGACGTGTCGGTGTACAAGGCGCGCCTGCGCATGGGCGAACGCCTCGCGGAGAAGATCAAGCGCCTGCGGCCCGATCACCACGTCGATGCGGTGATCCCGATTCCCGACACCTCGCGCACGGCGGCCAGTTCGCTCGCCCAGGCGCTCGGCGTGCCGATGCGCGAGGGCTTCGTCAAGAATCGCTACATCGGCCGTACCTTCATCATGCCGGGGCAGAGCGAGCGCGTGAAATCGGTGCGGCGCAAGCTCAATCCGGTGCAACTGGAATTCCGCAAGAAAAACGTGCTGCTCGTCGACGACTCGATCGTGCGCGGCACGACCTCGAAGCAGATCGTGCAGATGGCACGCGACGCGGGCGCGCGCCAGGTCTATTTCGCCTCGGCCGCGCCGCCGGTACGCTTCGCCAACATCTACGGCATCGACATGCCGGCCGCCGCCGAACTGGTCGCACACGGTCGCACCGAGGAAGAGGTGCAGCAGTTCATCGGCGCGGACTGGCTGGTCTACCAGGACCTGGAGGACCTGATCGCCGCGGTCGCCGACGGCAACGAGGATCTGCGGCATTTCGACACTTCGTGTTTCTCCGGCGAATACGTCACCGGGGTCGACGGCACCTACCTGCGTGAACTCGAGTTCGCGCGCGCGGACGAAAACAAGGCACAGCGGCGCCACGTGTCGTAGAATCGTCGTACAGGGAAAACTGGTTCGCGCGCGGACGCGAAGAAACGGGACGAATCCCCGCCTTTTCGTCTTCGCACTTGCGCGTGAACCAACTGTTCGGGTGGATGTGCCGATATGGACGTTTTTTCGCTGGCGCAAGCCTGCATCGCCGCAACGAGTGTCGAAGACAAGCTTGCGCGCAGCGCCGAGGCCGCGGCGCGGATTGCCGGTGGCGACGTCGCGATCGAATCGCGGGACAAACCCGATCCGATTGCGCAACCGGGCCGACCGCCGCGGCCACGCCTCGTCCATCCGCGTGAATTGCCGCGACGCGGGCTGGGCAGCGCCGAGGGCCGCGCCGCACTCGTGCACGCGGTCGCGCACATCGAGTTCAACGCGATCGACCTGGCCTGGGACGCGGTCTATCGCTTTCGCGACATGCCACACGAGTACTACCGCGACTGGGCGCGGGTGGCCGCTGACGAAACACGCCATTTTCAGATGCTGTCGGCGCGGCTGGCCGAATTGGGTCATGCCTACGGCGATTTCGATGCGCACAACGGCCTTTGGGAAATGGCGGTAAAGACGTCCAATTCCTGCCTCGAGCGCATGGCGCTCGTGCCGCGCGTGCTCGAGGCGCGCGGGCTCGACGTGACGCCGGGCATGATCGTGCGTTTGCGCGAGGTCGGCGACACACGAACCATCGCAATCCTCGATGTCATCCTGCGCGAGGAGATCGCTCACGTCGCTGCGGGTTCGCGCTGGTTCGCCTGGTGTTGCACGCGTTCCGGGGGCGACGCGCAGGCAATGTTCGAGCACCTGGTCGCGCAATATGCGCGCTCCGCGTTGAAGCCGCCATTCAATGAAATGGCACGTCGCGCCGCGGGCTTCAGCGAACATGAAATTAACCGCCTGATGACACAATTCGCAGCATGATCCGACGCCTCGTCCTGCTTCCGATCCTGTTCGTGATCTGGTTGGCCTTGTTTGCGTGGGCGGCAGATGTGCCCTGGAGTGCGCCGTGGACGGCCGCCGCGCGTCTGTCGGTATCGCCGCGTGAATTCCACGTCCAGTTCGGAGAGGCCTCGACTGAACCGCAGGGGCTGCTCGTGCGAGCTTTCGACAGCAATGGCATGGGGCTGCAGACGGAAAGCCTGGCGCGCGTCCGCGCCGAGCAATATCCGATATTGCGTTACCGTATCGTCGGCTTTCCCCACACCCTCGAGCTTGCTCTCGTATTCCGCCGCAGCGACAGCCCGCAAGATGTACAAACCATTTCGTTGCCCACGCCGGGCAAAGGCGAGATCGCAGTCGATCTCTCCAGGTTCGCGGAGTGGCGTGGTGAAATCACCGAGTTGGGCTTTGCGCAGTACGCGGGAGGGCAGTTGGTACCGCCCAGCGTGGCTGCGGTATTCAAACCATTTCGCATAGAGCAGGTGCAGCTGCAGTCATCGTCGTGGAGCGACGTACTGCCACGTCTTCGCAGCGACTGGTTTGGCTACCGGCCGTGGGCGCTGTACTCGATCAGCGCCCTCGGTCCGCAGATTGCGACGTCCTCGCCGTCGTGGATGCAGCCGGTCCTCGTGCTCGGCGTCGGGTTGTCGCTCGCGGTGTCGTGGATCGCGTTGCGCTGGCCACGGCGACGTCTCGCCCGGGTGGCCATCGTCGCCGCCGCGATCGTCTGGCTGCTTCTCGATCTGCGCTGGCTCGACGATCTGCTTGCAAAGCATGCGGTGACCGAGGAAGTCTACGCGGGCAGGCCGTGGGCCGAGAGGGTTGCCCTGCAGCCGGACGAGGCGACTCTCGCGGCGACGCGGCAAATCGCCGGAATCGCAGCCGAAATGCATGCCGGACGCGTGCTGGTGCATGCCGACTCGCCGTATACGATGCTGCGCATGATCTACTTCCTGCTGCCGCTGAATGTGGCTCCGTTGCAGTTGGCGCTGAGTGAGGCACCGGCAACGCCGCTGCCACGGGACGCGCTGATTGCGGTGTTCGACAGCGAGTGGAAGTACGACGAGAATTCCCGGCGGCTCGGCAACGACACGACTGGAATTTCCGTCGAGCCGTTGTATGCGAGCAAGGGGCTGCGCATATTCCGGGTCGACGGGAGGGCGCCTTGAATTGGGTCTATCCAGGCGCATGGCTCCTGCCGTTGTCGGCAGGTGTTGCGGTGTATCTCGCATTCAATCCGCAGCGGGTCGCCGGCTGGAAAATCGGCGCAACCGGTTATGGATTCTTTCTCGGCATGTTGCTGACGGGGATGGCTACTTCCGTCGTGGCGCGCACGGAGACGACGCAGGCCTGGAAGTACGCCGGCGGATGCCTGCTCTTGGTGCTGATTTTCGCCGCGCCGGTTGCCTGGCGTCGCAGAATGGCGGCGGCTCCGCTACCTTCCGCCTCGATCGCGCGTTGGATGCATGTACCTCTGGGCATACTGATTGCTTCGCTCGTGTTCCGGGGCTGGATCGTTGCTCGCGAAATCTGGTTGCGTCCGCTGTATCCATGGGACGCCTGGTCGGCCTGGGCGGTGAAGCCCAAAGTCTGGTTCCTGCTCGGTCACTATGTGCCGTTCGTCTCGCCTGGCGACTGGCTGCGCGCGTGGCACGAGAATGTGCATACGGAAGTTGCGTGGCACTACCCGAATGCGTTGGCGTGGATCGAAGTCTGGTTCGCCAGTGCCGCGGACGGATGGGTAGAGCCACTGATCAACCTGCCGTGGCTGGGATTGTGGGTCGCGCTGTTGCTGGGCCACTATGGGCAGTGGCGTGCGCTTGGCCTCGACCGGACGCGCGCGTTGCTCTGCATCTATGCGCTCGGATCGCTGCCGTTGCTGACGGTGCATGCTGCTTTGGCGGGTTACGCCGATCTCTGGGTCGCCGCGGCTTTCGGTTTTTCCGTGCTGTCATGGGTGCGATGGTTGCGCTGGCGGGACAGAGGCCAACTATGCACCGCGCTGATCTGCGCGGTGGTGCTGCCTTGGCTGAAGATGGAAGGCTGGATTTGGGCTACGTGCCTGCTCGGCGCGATCGGTTTCGGCACGTTGCCGCGGCGTTGGCAAAGCTGGCTCGGGACGAGCGCGGCGGTGTTGTTCGTGGCGCTGTTTCCCTTGGGCGGTCTGCGCTTTTTGTGTCTGCACGCGGGCGTGCAGACTGCGGACGGCAGTGCCGCCATACCCGCGATCGGGCCGCTGGCGCTGCTCCTCAAGCTGCAGTGGCGGTCAGGCGCTTTGACGAGCACGGTCGAAACCCTGTTCGCGCAGCCGAACTGGAATCTGCTCTGGTGGCTGGCCCCGGCCGTGCTGGCGTGGCGCTGGCGCGAACTGGTTGCGCACGATTGGCTGCGCCTGCCGGCGCTGCTGCTGGGCGTCTGTTCGGCATCGCTGCTGGTCCTGTTCTTCTTCACCGACGCCTCGGTCTGGGCGCAGAGCTATACCGCGATCAACCGTCTCGTTCTTCAACTCGCGCCGGCGTGGGTGACGCTGCTGGCGCTGCTGCTGCGCGATGCATGCTGGCCGGGACCAACAAACGATACAGTCCGAGCATCTGCTCCGCGCTTCGATCCAGGGTGAACTCCGCCTGCCAGCGCGCATAGCCGGCGTCTCCGAATCGCCGGCGCATGCCGGCGTCGTCGGCGAACCTGCGTATCGCGCTCGCCAATGCGGCGACGTTGCCTGGAGCAATCAACGTGCCGGTGACCCCGTCCGCCACGACATGGCCGACGCCGGAGCCGGCGATCTTCGTCGCGATCACCGGCAGGCGCGCGCGCATTGCCTCGAGCAGGACGACGCCGAACGCCTCGGTGCGCTCGACCGAAGGCAAACAGAACAGCTGCGCGCGCGAGTATGCGTCGGCGAGCCCGGTGTCGTCGATACTGCCGGCAAAGCACACACGATCCTCGATGCGCAGCTCGCGCGCAAGCGCGCGCAGGCTGGCGTCGCATTCGCCGCTGCCGATCAGCAGCAGACTCGTTTCCGGTGCCAGCGCGATGGCGCGCAAGAGCACATCGAAGCCCTTGTAGTAACTCAGCCTGCCGACCGCGAGCACGCGCAATCCGTCGCCCGGCCAGTGGACTGCGGAAGAGGAAACGCCGGTTGACGCGCTCTCCACTTTTTCGAGCGGGCCGACGCCTAGTGGCACGACATGGGTCCTGGCAAGCCAGGGCGAAAGCGCGGCACTGGAATCGAGATACGGCCTCGAGGTTGCGGCGATGACCCCTGCGTGACGCAGCACGGCCTGCTCGAACGGACGATAGAGCGCGTATGCCGCGCGCACCGCCGGGCGACGGATGTCGAGCGGCACGTCGGCATGCCAATGCACGAGCCAGGGCAGGCGTCGTGCCGCAGGCACGAGCAGTGGCCAGAACGCCGAGGTGTTCGGCACATGCAGATGCAGCAGGTCGGGCGAGAATTCGTGCAACAGGCGCGCTAGCAGGAACGGGAACGAGGGGCTGACCGGCGCATACAGCAGCTGCCCATGACAGGCGGCGAGGTGCACCTGGACGCCGGCGTTGTTGAATCGCCGCGTCATGCCTTGTCCGGGCGAGGCATGCGCCAATATCGCGACTTCGACCCCGCGCGCGGCCTGGGCGGCGCACAGGTCGGCGCTGTAGCGTTCGATGCCGCCCATGTGCGGTGGGTAGAACTTGCCGATATGGAGTACGCGCACGATCGGGATCTACGCCATCGCGTCGCGTCAATTTTCGCCGCCGGACTTCGGCAGCGCGATGACCTGGGCGCTCTTGCGCGTGGAAGGCGCCTCGGCCGCACTCGCGGAATCCTGCACGGCCAGTTTGGCGCGCGTATCGCTCAGTTCCTGGTCGAGAATGGCCAGGCGCTGGGTCAGGCGGCGCAAGGTGCGTTCCTGCCGCGAGCGGTCGACGTCCATCAACAGCATGCGGATCAGGATCAGGCCCATGCCGAGGATGATCGCAAGTATCGGTGGATAGGCAATGCCGACTATTTCGCCGAGCCAGTCGACGACATGCGGGAACATGCCGATGCCCAGGGTCGCAGCGGCGACGACGAGCCACCACAGCGCGTAGCTGCCGTGGAGGTGGTCGCGGCGCACGAGATAGAGGATCGCGCCGGCGAGCGCGATGCCGAGCAAGGCGGAGACGAGGACGACGGTCATGCCGCGGTCTCGGAACGCACCGCGATGCGCTGGCGGATGCGCCCGCGCACGTCCAGGCGCGCGAAGCAGAGCACGGTCGTGTGCAGCATGTAGCGCGCGACGACAGACCACGAGGCGAACACGCGCGACATGCCCGCCTTGCGCGGCGACATCGGCGTTTCCAGCTCGCGCAAAAGGAATCCCTTCTGGTAGAGCAGCATCAACACTCCCATGTCCTGATAGTCGAGCAGGCTTGCCTCGCGCGAGGCGAGCGTGCGTGCCGCACGCCGACTGTAGGCGCGCAGTCCCGAGGTGAAGTCCTGGACCGGCAAACCGGTCAACATGCGGAAGTACCACCAGGCAATGCGTTTGGCAGTCGACAGACGCTGTGCGTACGTACCGATGACGACATCGGCGTTGCCGGCCTCGAGCGCAGCAAGCAGCGTCGGCAACGACTCGGCATGATGCTGGCCGTCGGCGTCGAATGTGACAACTGCATCGTAGCGATTGCGCTGGGCGTAACGCATGCCGGTCTGCGTCGCGCCCCAGGCGCCGAGGTTCAGCGGCAGATCGATCACCGCCGCCCCGGCGCGGCGCGCCTGCGCGGCGGTATCGTCGGAACTCGCGTCATTGACCACGACGACATCGCAAACCGCATTCGCAATCACGTCGCGCACGACCTCGGCGACGGTAGCCGCTTCGTTGTAGGCTGGGATCACGACAAGCACGGGCCGGCGGGACTTGTTCAAGGCGCGGGTCCTTATTGCTTGAAAATCAAGGCATTATCCGGGGGCATGCGCCGGACTGTCAACAGCGTGGGCTTGTTGCCCGCGAACGCCGCCATACCTGCACCGCGCGGGTTGGCATGGCTTGTCAGCGATACCGGAGTGCGTCCGGCGCGGCTTGCGCCAGGGCGTCCAGCGCCGCCGCGTCGGCGTCGAGCAGCCGGAAGCCGGTGAAGTCGAAGCCAGGTGCGACGCTGCAACCGACCAGCGCGTAGTCACCGAGCGGGCGTGCGGCCTGCCAGATGCCGGCCGGCACACCGACCAGCGGGTGCTGTCGGTCGTCGCTGCGGCCGAGGCGGTGGAGGTCGAGTTTTCCGGTCGCCGCATCGAACAGCATCAATTCGAGCGCATCGCCCTCATGGTGCTGCCAGACTTCGTCGGCATCGATACGATGCCAGCGGCTGACCTCGCCGGCGCAGAGCAGATAGTGGATCGCGGTCGTCGCCGACCGCATCGTGCCGTTGTGCAAGAGTTGCGAAGTGGAAGTGTATGCACGGCGATAGCGGCCGCCTTCCGGGTGGGGCGCGAGGCGCAGCGTGTCGATCAATTCGGTGGCGCGCGAGTGCATTGCCGTCGCCGCGTCACGCGTCCTGTTCGGACGCGGCTTGCTCCGCGGCCTGCGCGAACACGGCGAGCGGCTGCGCGCCGCTGACATAATACTTCCTCCCGAAAACCAGCGCGGGAACGCCCTGGAAACCGTACTGTGCGGCCTGCGCCAGGTCGGCGGCGACGGATCGCTCACTCGCCTGGTCGTGGCCGGAAATCGCGGTGGTGCCGTCGAAACCGTTCTTTGCGGCGATCGCGGCAAGTACGTTCGGATCGGAAATGTCCTCGCCTTGCAGCCAGTAGGCGCGAAACAGCGCATCGTGCAGTTGTACGCCTTTGCCGGCTTCCAGCGACGCGGCGAACAGGCGGTGCGCGGCGCGCGTATCAATGTCGAGCGGGCCGCGCTTGATGTCGAGGCCGAATTCCTCGCGCATTTGCGCGGCGAGCCGGGGTGTATGTTCGCCGATCCACTCACGCTTGGCCGCGTCCATCGGCGGTGCGCCGGCCGGGCGCAACTGGAATGCATGCCAGTGCAGGGCCAGCGCACGTTGCGCGGCGAGCTGCTCCAGGCGCAGCGCGCCGATGAAGCAGAACGGGCAAACGAAGTCCGACCAGATGTCGACGCGCAGCGGAACGGCGGACATGATCACGATCCCGACGCTACAACCAGATGATCAGCGCGAGCACGGCAACGCCGATCGACCACTTGATCGCGTAGTACAGGCGCTTGTTGCTTTCCTTGAGCGCCTTGCCCTTGAGGCGCACCGCGTAGAAGTACTTGAACACGCGGTTGAGCCCGCCGGTGGCGTCACCCGCCTCGTTCGGCGAACTCGCCGCGCGCACGAGGTGGCGGCCGAACCAGTCGTTGACCGACTGCGCCCAGCGATACCTCATCGGACGTTCGACGTCGCAGAACAGGATGATGCGGTCGGTCTGCGTCTCGTTCTTGGCGTGATGGATGTAGGTCTCGTCGAAGACCACATCCTCGCCGTCGCGCCAGCTGTAGCGCTGGCCGTCGACGTCGATCCAGCAGCCGTCGTCGTTCGGCGTGACCAGGCCGAGGTGATAGCGCAGCGAGCCCGCGTACGGGTCGCGGTGCTTCATCAGGCGCGCGCCGGACGGCAACTCGGCGAACATCGCCGCCTTGACCTGCGGCAGTTGCTTGAGCAACTGCGTGGTCAGCGGGCACAGCTTCAGCGCCGAGGGATGCGCGTCGTCGTACCACTTCAAGTAGAAGCGCTTCCAGCCGAAGCGGAAAAACGAGTTGAAGCCGACGTCGTTGTACTGGTTCGACGCTTTGATCTCGTGCGCTGCGCGCAGCGCGAGCGCCTCGTCGCGGATTTCCCGCCAGTGCGCGCGCAGCTTGTCCACGCCCGCCAGTTCGGATGGCGGCAGGTACGGGTTCGCGCGTACGCGCGAAAACGCGTACATGAACAGGTTCAGTGGCGCGAAGATCGTCGAATGATCGCCGAGCTGGCGGAACGGGTTGTAGCGCACGCGGCCGCGGAAATGCACGTAGATCGCGGGCACGATGAACAGGGCGAGCAGGAACCACTTCATGCAGACGGGGGCGGTAAATCGAATCAGGCGCCAGACAATGCGGTCTGCGCGGGCGAATTGCAACCATGCGGCGACGACAGTGCGCGGCTCAGCAGCAGCCGCGCGTGCCGCCGTTCTTGTAGCGCGCCTCCTGACGCTGGTGGAAGAATTCCTCGTAGCTCGGGATCGCGCGCTCGGGGTGGTTGCGGCGCAGGTGCCGCACGTAGGTGTCGTAATCGGGCACGCCGATCGCGAGGCGCGCCGTCTGCACGGCGCGGCGCCAGAATTGTTGCAAAACCTCGTTCCCGTTCATTCGAGCAGTGTGATCATGGATGGCCGCCTTTTATCTTCGCAATCAGGATTGAGCGCACCAATGAATTCAGCGCGACAGCGAGGCGAGGGCGATGTAGGGCTCCTCGTTCACGGTCGGCTGCGCGGCGGCGTTTGCCTTGAGGATCGCGCGCGCGCCGAACGCGACGGTGGCGACGACGAGCGCCATGAACAGTCCGGTCAACACCGCATCGATGGTGTTGTTGGTGACGATCTGCTGCATTTCGGCCGCGGTTTTCGCCGGCGCAATCAGTTTGCCGTCCGCGATGCCCTGCGAATACTTGGCCGCAGCGGCGGGGAAGCTGATCTTCGCGTCGAACAGCTTGACCCAACCCGCGCTCAGCGTGCAGATCACCAGCCATGCGGCCGGCAGGCCGGGCACCCAGGCGTAGCGCGATAGTTTCTTCTTCACCACGACGACCAGGCACAGGGTCAGCGCGATCGCCGCGAGCATCTGGTTGGCGATGCCGAACAGCGGCCACAGCGTGTTGATGCCGCCGAGCGGATCGGTCGCACCCGCGTAGAGGAAATAACCCCAGATCGCGACGCAGAAGATCGTGGTGACGATGTTCGCGCCCCAGGATTCGGTCCTCTTCAGCGCCGGCACGGCGAGGCCGACGAGTTCCTGGATCATGAAACGGCCGACGCGCGTGCCGGCATCGACGGTGGTCAGGATGAACAGCGCCTCGAACAGGATCGCGTAGTGGTACCAGAACGCCATCATGCCTTCGCTGGGCATGATTCCGTGCAGCAGTTGCGCCATGCCGACCGCGAGCGTCGGCGCGCCGCCGGCGCGCGAGAGGATGGTCGATTCGCCGATGTCCTTCGCCGTCTGCGTGAGCTGCTCGGGGGTGACGATGAAGCCCCACTGGCTGATCGCCGACGCTGCGCTCGCGACATCGCTGCCTATCAATGCACTGGGCGAGTTCATCGCGAAGTAGACGCCGGGATGCAGTGCGCTCGCGGCGATGATCGCCATGATCGCGACCGCGGCTTCGGTCAGCATGCCGCCGTAGCCGACCATGCGCGCCTCGGCTTCGTTCGACAGCAGCTTCGGCGTCGTGCCCGAGGAGATGATCGAGTGCCAGCCCGAGACCGCGCCGCAGGCGATCGTGATGAACAGGAACGGAAACAGGTTGCCCTGGAACACCGGACCGGTGCCGTCGATGAATTTCGTCACCGCCGGCATCTGCAGGTACGGAGCCGAGAGCAAGATCGCGATCGCCAGCAGCGCGATCGTGCCGACCTTGAGGAAGGTGGAGAGGTAGTCGCGCGGCGCGAGCAGCAGCCACACCGGCAGCACCGAGGCGAAGAAGCCGTAGCCGATCACGAGCCAGGCGAGTTGTTTTGCGCTGAAGGTGAAGCAGGGCGCCCACGCCGGGTCGGCCGCGACCACGCCGCCGAGCCAGATCGAGACGAGCAGCAGCACGAGGCCGATGATCGACACTTCCAGCACGCGGCCGGGGCGCAGGAAGCGCAGATAGATGCCCATGAAGATCGCGATCGGAATCGTGCAGGCCACGGTGAACGTGCCCCACGGGCTGATCGCGAGCGCCTTGACCACGACCAGCGCGAGTACGGCGAGCACGATCATCATCAGCACGAGCACGCCGATCATGCAGGTCACGCCGGCGGCGTTGCCGAGTTCGGCGCGCAGCATGTGGCCGAGCGAACGTGCGTCGCGGCGCACCGACAGCCCGAGGACCATGAAGTCCTGCACCGCGCCGGCGAGGACGACGCCGGCGAGAATCCACAGCGTGCCCGGCAGATAGCCCATCTGCGCGGCGAGCACCGGGCCGACCAGCGGGCCGGCGCCGGCGATCGCGGCGAAGTGGTGACCGTAGACGATCCACTTGTCGGTCGGCACGTAGTCGAGGCCGTCGTTGCGCAGGCGCGCGGGCGTGGCGCGCGTGGGATCCAGACCGAGCACCTTGTCGGCGATGAACTTCGAATAGAAGCGGTAGGCGATGGCGAACACCGCGAGCGCGGCGGCGACCAGCCAGATGGCGTTGACCGACTCGCCGCGGCTCAACGCGACGACGCCCAGACACATTGCACCGGCAACCGCGACTGCGCCCCAGACCAGCTTGCCGACAATGCCGTTCATAGCCCCTCTCGCCGATAATTCATGTCCGCGCGAGTGTCGTGTGCGGTCGGGGTGCCGTCAAGACGAGCTTTCGGCCAAATGCCCGTGCGCCGCTCGCCTCGCCGGATTGCCGATCCAGTGCGGACCCGCCGGTTTCGTCGGTGATCAGATGCGTGTTCCCCGCCCGAGCGGAACAGGACGACCGTGCCGTTCCTGCCGATGTTGACGATGGCGGCGTTCACCGCCGCCTGGCCCGGGCCGAAATCGAGTCTGAATGTGTGGCTCAAGGCACAGCCGGAAGGCCGGGCGACGAGGTGGCCCGGACTCGCGGGTAGTTCGCGGCGCCACCCTGCGCGCACGTTGCGCGAATGTGCCTACAGCCACTTCGCGCGCTTGAGTACGACGTACAGACCGACGCAGATCGCCACCGTGGCGCCGATCAACACGTAGTAGCCGTGATCGCTGGAAAGCTCGGGCATGTTGTGGAAGTTCATGCCGTACCAGCTCGCGATCAGCGTCGGTGCGGCGAGCAGACCGGCCCAGCCGGCAAGGCGCTTGACCACTTCGTTCTGGGCGACGCTGACCATCGCGAGGTTGACGTTCATCGCCGCGGTCAGCAACTCGCCCATCGTGTTGGTCGCATCGCTGATGCGCGTGGCGTGGTCGTAGACGTCGCGCAGGTACGGGCGCACCTCGTCGTCGACCTGGCGGCCGTGGAATCGCGAAAGCTGATTGAGGATGTCCTGCATCGGCGACACCGCCAGGCGCAGGGTGACGAGTTCGCGCTTGAGCAGATACAGGCGCTCGATCACTTCGCGCTTGAACGTGTCCTCGAAAATTTCCTTTTCGAGCTCGTGCAGTTCTTCCTTGAACGTCGACACGATCGGCATGAAGTTGTCGACGATGAAGTCGAGCACGGCGTACATCGCGTAACTCGGCCCCAGCGTCATGAGTTCCGGCGTTTGCTCGCAGGCCTTGCGCGGCGCGGCATAGGACAGCGAGGCGCCATGGCGGACCGTGAGCAGGAAGTTCCTGCCGAGGAAGATGTGCGTCTCGCCGAACTCGATCTTGCCGGTCACGACCTGCGCGGTGTGCAGGACGACGAACAGAACGTCGTCGTAGATCTCGATCTTCGGTCGCTGGTGCGCGCGGTGCGCGTCCTCGATCGCGAGGTCGTGCAGGCCGAACTCCTCCTGCAGCTTGCCGAGCAGCGCCTCGTCGGGTTCGTGCAGGCCGACCCAGATGAACTGGTCGGCGTACTGCAGTACGTTGCTGATATCGTCGAGCGCGACGTCGCGCAGTTTGCGCCCGTCCTTGCCGTAGGCGATGCAGTTGACCAGCATCGGCGTCGCCGCTGCGTCCGGCGGCGCGGTTGCGGGGGCGTTGGCTTGAGCGCCGGATTGGACTTGCATGTCCATCATTCTATCGCCATGGCCGTTGACCGGCGCATCATGCAGGAAGTGCGGTCACGGCAGCAATCGCGCGGCGCGCGTCTACGAATACCGGTGCGCAGCGATTTGTGCGAGGACCAAGGCCAGGGCGAGGTGGATGGGCAGCAGCAACGCGATCCAGAACCAGTTGTCCTGGACGAAGCCGGGCAGGATTTTCACGAACCAGGCGAGGATGGCGCAGAACGCGATTGCCCATGCAACACGTTGCGCAAAGCGTGAAGGTTGCCAGCGCCGGCGGAACGCGCCGAGCCATGCTGGCAGCAGAAGAAAGCACAGCGGGTTCAGCAGCAAGGTATTTTCGTTGCGCCAAGCGGAGACGTGTTCGGTGAAGGCCCACAGGCCGACAAGAATGAGGCCGCCGATGCCGCAGACGAGGGCGATCAGGCTCGCGCTCGCCGCGAACGCGATACGCGCCGCCGCGCGCTCGCGCGCGCGCGCGAGGCCAAGCAGGATCAGCGCTGCAAGCATGCCGGTCGCGAGCGCGCCCCAGGTCCAGCGCGGCGGGAATTCCTGCGGATCGGGCAAATGCCCTTTGTTGATCACGGTTTCGTTGGCGACGAGCGGAATCGTCTGGCCATTGGCGTCGCGCAGCGTGATCTCGCGCGCGTGGCGCATGAATTCCATCGGCACGAAGCTCTCGTCCCAGTACGACAGGCGCTGGTCGGCGTAGGGACCCAGACCGGCGTCGATGGCCAGCATCAGCGCCGTATCGGGACGCATCAGGCGATCGGCGTCCATGCGGTAGCTGAAACCGCGCGATGGCGAGATGAGTTGCGCCTTGATCGCGCCGCCGAGTGCGCCGTCGATGGCATCGCGCACCTTGGTCGAGCAGTTCGAGCGGAAGTAGTCGTAACGGTACTGCGCGTTCTCCGGGCGTGCGTTGACTTCGAGGTATTCGGCCAGCCTGGCGCGCTGGATCGGCGAGAGGTTCAGTTGCTGGCGCACGATCCAGCGACCTTCGTCGACATAGATCGGGTATTCATCGGCCGGGTCGCCGACCGCGATGCGATACATCATGCGGCCGCGCGCGAAGTTGACGAAAAAATTCTCCTGCGCGAAATCGAACATGCCGTAGTTGTACAGGCGTGCAACGCCGGTGCTGCCGTCGCGTATCTCGATCGCGTTGTGGCCGAAGCGCTCCCATACTTCCTTGCCGGGGCCGAAGGATACCAGGGCGACGGTGAGATTGGCGCCAGGCTGCGCTGCATCGGCTGCGCTGATTTGTGCGTGCGCCGCCGGGATCAGCAGGCAGCAGCAACACAACGCTGCGAGAACGCGTTGCCAAGCGCGGGGCAGTGCGCCGGCGTGATCAGACATCGGCGGGTCGCACCGCGAACTGCAGTACGCGGCGATCGTCGGCGCGGGTGACGTGGAAATGGAAGCCGCCGAGGTCGACTTCCTCGCCGGTTTCGGGCAGGTGGCCGAACTCGCTCGTGACCATGCCGCCGATCGTGTCGAATTCGTCGTCGGAGAACTGGCTGCCGAGGCGTTCGTTGAAATCCGCGATCGGGGTCAACGCATTGACCAGGTAACGGCCATCGGGCTGGGCCTGGATCAGTTTCTTGCGTGCCGGGTCCTCCTCGTCGTGCTCGTCGTCGATCTCGCCGACGATTTCCTCGAGCACGTCTTCGATCGTGATCAGGCCGGCGACGCCGCCGTATTCGTCCATCACGATCGCCATGTGGTTGCGCGAGAGGCGGAACTCCTTGAGCAGGATGTCGAGCCGCTTCGACTCGGGAATCATCGCCACCGGGCGCAGCAACGCGCGGATGTTGCTCGGAACCTCGCTGCCGGCGAAGCTGCGGAGCAGGTCCTTGGCGAGCAGGATGCCGACGATCTCATCGGCGTCTTCGCCGTGCACGGGAAAGCGCGAATGACCCGAGTCGACCACGCGGCGCAGGATCTCGTCGAAAGGCGCATCGACCGGCAGGACGACCATTTGTGCGCGCGGAACCATCACGTCGCCGACCTGCTGATCGGCCACTTCGATGGCGCCTTCGACCATCGACAGAGTGTCATTGGAAAGCAGGCCGTTCGCCTGCGCGTGGCGCAGCTCCTCGAGCAATTCTTCGATGTTGCGCGGTTCGCCAGATACCAACTGGCTGATCCGGTCCAACCAGGATCGCGGCGGGGCCGAATTCGGAGGATCGTCGTTCATCTACGTCGAGGCAAAGCCCATCCGGGCGGCCGTGCAGTATACCGGGGAATCGCTTGCGGAACAATAAAGTCTTGTGATTCAGTCAGTTATATGGATCGGCAATATCGAATCCGGCCAGTATGCGGCACTCCAGCGCCTCCATCTTGCGGGCGTCCCTGTCTTTCTCGTGGTCGTAGCCGAGCAGGTGGAGCATGCCGTGGATGGTCAGGTGCGCGTAGTGGTCGCGCACCGCCTTGCCTTGCTCGGCAGCCTCGCGCGCGACGACCGGCGGGCACAGGATAAGCTCGCCGAGCAGCCTGGACTTCTCGTGTGGCGCGGACTCGTACGCAAAGCTCAGCACATTGGTCGCGTAGTCCTTGCCGCGATAGCGCAGGTTGCATTCGCGCGCGGCTTCGATGTCGAGCAGGGCGATGTTGACCTCGATCCGACCGCGGCACCGGCCGGCGAGGGCGGCATGCGCCCAGGTCTCGAATGAACGCGACGTCGGCACGCCGCGCCGTCCGAAGTCGTTGCGCACGAACACGCAAAGATCGAGGCGCGTGCTCACGCGTCCACCTTCGTCGATGGCTCGTGAGCGCCTGATTCGCGTGATTCGTACGCGCGCACGATGCGCTGCACGAGTGGATGGCGCACCACGTCGCGGGCCTCGAAGAAGGTCATGCTGATGCCTTCGACCTTGGCCAAAACCTCGATCGCGTCGCGCAGGCCGCTCTTCACCTGCTTGGGCAGGTCGATCTGGGTCAGGTCGCCGGTGACGACCGCGACCGAGCCGAAGCCGATGCGGGTCAGAAACATCTTCATCTGTTCGACCGTCGTATTCTGCGCCTCGTCGAGAATCACGAACGAGTCGTTCAAGGTGCGTCCACGCATGTAGGCCAGTGGCGCGATTTCGATCACGTTGCGCTCGATCAGCTTGGTCACCCGATCGACGCCGAGCATCTCGAACAACGCGTCGTACAGCGGGCGCAGGTACGGATCGACCTTCTGTGTCAGGTCGCCCGGCAGGAAGCCGAGCTTCTCGCCGGCCTCGACCGCGGGGCGCACGAGCACGAGGCGCTGCACGCGCGAGTCGTTGAGCGCATCGACCGCCATCGCCACGGCCAGATACGTCTTGCCGGTGCCGGCCGGGCCAATGCCGAAGTTGATGTCGTGGCGGGTGATGGCGTGCAGGTATTTCAGCTGGTTCGCGCCGCGTCCGCGCACGCTGCCGCGCTTGACCTTGATCGCGACTTCCTGCGCCTCGAAGCCCTTGTCGGCGAGCGCCTCGATGCCGGACTCGGACAGGCGCAACGACACTTGCGCCCCGTCCAGCGTGTCGCTCGCGGTCGCTTCGAACAGATCGCGCAGCACGCGCTCCGCGAGTTCGACTTTCGCCGCCTCGCCGCTGACGCGGAACACGTTGCCGCGGTGGGCGATCTCGACGCCGCAGCGCAGTTCGATCTGGCGCAGGTGCGCATCGAAGGGGCCAGCAAGATTGGCCATGCGTTCGCCGTTGTTCGGTGCGAGCGCGAAATCGCGATGGATGGGTTTCGTCATAGGTGCGCGAGCGTAGCGCGCGGGGCCCGGGTTGGCCAGTGGCGGCAGCGACGCTTGCCGTTGCATACTCGTTGCCACTCCATCGACGACGGAAGCCGCGCCATGCAGTATCTGTACTTGATCGTTGCGCTTGTGCTCGCGGCCTGCTCCGCGACGCCGGCACGCAATGCCGGTTCGGCCGCTGCGCCTGGAGCAAAGCCGACGGCCGCCGCCATGACGAATTCCGCGCTGCTGGATCGCTACCACTGGGTGCTGGCCGAGGCGACCAACCGCAATGGCGCGCGTATCGACGCCCTGTTCGCGCGGCCGGAGATGCCGCTGCAACTCGACTTTGCCGCCGGTCGCATAGCCGTCGTGAATGCCTGCAACCGCATCGGCGGTGCGTATTCAGCGGATGCGGGGCACCTGCAGGTCGTGCATCTCGCGTCGACGATGATGGCCTGCGCCGATCCGAAGCTCGCCGAGCTGGATGGCGCGATCGCGAGACGGCTCGAAGGCAAGCCCGCGCTTGCGCTGTCGTCCGCCATCGACGCACCGCTCCTCGTACTGACTATCGGCAATGGCGATCGCCTCGCGTTCGTCGGCCAGCCCACTGCCGAGACGCGCTACGGCGACACGGGCGAGCGCATGTTCCTCGAAGTCGCCGCGCAAACCGTGCCCTGCAACCACCCGCTGATCCACGACAAACAATGCCTGCGCGTGCGCGAAGTCCACTACGACGGCAACGGCCTCAAGATCGGTACGCCCGGCGAGTGGCAGGTGCTGTATCAGGACATCGAGGGCTACACGCACGAACCGGGCGTGCGCAACGTGCTGCGGTTGAAGAAGTTCAAGATCCCCAATCCGCCGGCTGATGCTCCGGCGGTAGCCTATGTGCTCGATATGGTCGTCGAGTCGGAGATCGTCAAACCGTAGTCACGCCGCTGCTTTCGCGGCGATGCGTCCGCGCAGCGAGTTGCTCATCGCCTCGGTGATCTGCACGTCGACGAACTGGCCGACCAAGTTCGCGGGTGCCGGGAAGTTCACGTAACGCATGTTCTCGGTGCGCCCGGTCATTTCCTGCGGATTCTTCCTGCTCGGGCCTTCGACGAGCACGCTCTGCACGCTGCCGACCATCGCCAGCGAAATCGCCTTGGCATTCGCGTTGATCGCGGCCTGCAGACGCTCGAGGCGTGCGTGCTTGACCGCGTCGCTCGTGTCGTCCGCCAGGTTCGCGGCCGGCGTGCCGGGGCGCCGGGAGAAGATGAAGGAGAAGCTCTGGTCGAAGCCGACGTCGGCGATCAGTTTCATCGTCTGCTCGAACTCGGCGTCGGTTTCGCCGGGGAAGCCGACGATGAAGTCGCTCGACACGGAAATGTCCGAACGCACGCGGCGCAGCTTGCGGATCTTCTGCTTGAACTCGAGCGCGGTATAGCCGCGCTTCATCGCGCCGAGCACGCGGTCGGAACCGGACTGCACGGGCAGATGCAGGTAGTTCGCGAGTTTCGGCACGTTCGCATAGGCCTCGATCAGCGAGTCGGAAAATTCCAGCGGATGCGAGGTGGTGAAGCGGATGCGGCCGATGCCGTCGAGTTCGGCGATCGCGTGGATCAACAAGGACAAATCCGCCGCACCGCCGTCATGCGTGGCGCCACAATAGGCGTTGACGTTCTGGCCGAGCAGATTCACTTCGCGCACGCCCTGGTCGGCGAGCTGCGCCACCTCGGCGATCACGTCGTCGAACGGGCGGCTGATTTCTTCGCCGCGCGTGTACGGCACTACGCAGTACGAACAATACTTCGAGCAGCCTTCCATGATCGAGACGAATGCGGCCACGCCTTCCTTGCGCGGTGCGGGCAGATGATCGAACTTCTCGATCTCGGGGAAAGAGATGTCGACCTGCGCCTTCTTCGTCTCCTTGCGCGCCTGGATCATCTGCGGCAAACGATGCAGCGTCTGCGGTCCGAACACGAGATCGACGAACGGCGCGCGCTTGACGATCGCGTCGCCTTCCTGGCTCGCGACACAGCCACCGACACCGATGACGAGGTTCGGCTTGTTCGCCTTGAGCTCGCGCCAGCGTCCGAGTTGCGAAAATACCTTCTCCTGCGCCTTCTCGCGGATCGAGCAGGTGTTGACCAGGATGACGTCGGCCTCGGCCTCGTTCTGCGTCAGTTCGAGCCCGTGCGAGGCGGCGAGCACGTCGGCCATCCTGGCCGAGTCGTACTCGTTCATCTGGCAGCCGTGGGTCTTGATGAAAAGTTTGCCGGGCATGGAGTGCGAAACTCGTGAAGACAGGGAATTTTTCGTGAAGCGCGCATTCTAAGGCGGGATGAGGCTGCCTGCCATGTGCCGGCGGCACGGTCGGCTCGCCTTCTTGCTGCATGATGCTTGGCAAAACCCCTTGTCTGTCAGAAACTTGACGCCTGAAACTTGAGGCATCCATGATTCCTGCGTTACACCATTCGGGGCTTTGGGTCACGCTGGCCTTGGTGCTTGCCGCATTGGCGCCGTTCGCGCGCGCCGGGGCGGTGTATCGCTGCTCGGGCGCACGCGGCGAGATCGCGATTACCAACAAGCCCGAGGGCTATGCCGCCTGCACCAAGCTCGCCAACAGCGAATATGCCGAACCGGCTGCGAAGGCACGCAAGCCGACGCTCAAGTCCGGTGTGGCGACACTGTCGACGGTTTCCAACGCCGACAGGCACGGGCCGGATTCGCCCAAGCCCGATGCGGCCAAGCCCGCCCCCGCTGCGCCCGAACCGGTCGCCGCGAAGCCGTCAGGTGACGGGCCGCGCATCGAATACCGATCGGCACCGGCTTTCCCGTTCGCCGATGTCGTCAGCGAAACGCGCCTCAACGGCGAGGTGCCGGCCAGGACCCCGGCGAACGCGACCGAGCGCCCGGACCGGCACATCGAGGTGCGGCGCGGCGCGGTGTACAAGATCGAGCGTGCGAACGGCATTGTCGAATACACCAACGTCAAGCCCGGCGGCGGCACTTACACGATGATGTTCACCTACATCGCGACCTGCTATGCCTGCGACGTGAAATCGGCGGTCAACTTCGCCACTCTCGCACTCAACACCGATGCGTACAGGGACGAGGTCGCCACGGCGGCGTCCGAATTCGGCGTCGATCAGGCGTTGCTGCGCGCGGTGATCCACGCCGAGTCGGCGTTCAACCCGAACGCGATTTCGGTCAAGGGCGCGCAGGGATTGATGCAATTGATGCCGGCGACAGCGAGCGACATGGGCGTGGCCAGCCCGTTCGATCCGGCGCAGAACATTCGCGGCGGCGCGCGCTACCTTTCGACACTGCTCAAGTTGTTCAACGGTGACGAGCGCCTCGCTGCCGCAGCGTACAACTCCGGCCCGCAGAACGTGCAGAAATACAGCGGCGTGCCGCCGTTCGACGAAACCCGGGTCTATGTCGAGCGCGTCGCGACCCTGCGCAAGCGCTACGGGCAGGCGCGCTGACCAAGCGGATCAGTTTCCCGCCTGCGGGCCGGCGTCCTGTCCGATCTGGGCAGGGGGCTGGGGGCGTTCGGCGAGTTCCACGTTGAATTGCAACTGCTTGCCGCCGCGCAGGACAGTCACGCCGACCTTGGTTCCCGGCGCGAGGTGGGTTTCGCGGTTGCGCAGCGCCAGCGCGTTCGGCACCCATTGATCGTCGATGCGGGTTATCACATCTCCCGTCGTGAGTCCCACCTTGGCCGCGGGGCTGTCGGCGGCAACCTCGGTAACGAAGGCGCCGCCGGTCACCACGGGCATCGGGTCGCCGGACTGGCTGGGCGCATCGCGGCAGGTCACGCCGATCCAGGCGCGGATCACGCGGCCGTAGCGGATGATCTGGTCGAGTACTTTCTTCGCGCGCTCGACCGGAATGGCGAAGCTGATGCCGACATTGCCGCCGTTCGCCGAAGGCAGGGTGTCGGAGTTGATCCCGACCAGCTCACCGTAGGCATTGACCAGCGCGCCTCCCGAATTGCCCGAATTGATCGCTGCGTCGGTCTGGATGAAATCCTCGCCCGTCTCCGGGTGGATGATGCGGCCGACCGCGCTCACTATGCCCATTGTCACGGTCTTGTCCAGCCCGAACGGATTGCCGATCGCGAGCACGATGTCGCCGACCACTGCCGGTCGCTTCGCGATCGGGATCGTAGCTACGTTCCAGACGTCGAGTTTGAGCACCGCGAGGTCGGTTTCCTTGTCGCTGCCGATGACTTTGGCAGGCATGCTGCGGCCGTCAGGCATGCCCACGCTGATGTTGGTGGCGCGCTCGACGACATGATGGTTGGTGAGGACGTAGCCGTCCGAGTTGACGATCACGCCGGATCCAAGGTTCTGCGTGGGCACGTTGGTCACCACTTTCGCCGGGACTACGGGCGGCAGATTGGGGTTGTCGGTCCTTACCAGCACTTGCCTCGTTTGCTGCTCGATCTTGTTGACGAAAATGCTCACGACCGCTGGGCTGGCGGCCTCAACGGCGCTCGAATACGAAGCGGTGATCGAGCCGGCGTCCGGCTGAACGGCGCTCGTTGCGCTGGCCGGGCCAAAGGCTACGCCCGGTCCCGGCGATCGCACTACCGGCTTGGTTGCCGGTGGTCTTGCGGATTCGCCTTGCGCGGCGGCGGGAGGCGGTGTCCCCGCTGACGTGCCGCGCAAGCGCTCGGTCCAGCGTGGCGCGACCAACGAGACGACGAAAGCGAGGGCAAGTCCCAGGGTGACATACTGCGCGACGAACTGGATCAGGCGGGCGAGATTTTTCATTCGGGATCGAAAGCAGGGGCAGACGTTTTGTTTTCGTTGTCTGCGAGGCTGGGCTTTGGTTAAACTAACACGATTTTTGGGGGAGCCCGCGCGGGCTGCTCAGCGGATTTTCAGACTCGGCGCACGGATGCGCCGACGCATCAGGCACGCAAGTGCTTGATGCGGCAAACGTGGCGCGGCTTTGCCGCGACCGTTTGTTTGCAAACCGTGGCAGGATGCCCGGTTTTGCAAACTTCTCAATATCTCGGAGTGCCGGATGGCAAATGAGGGTGTGAATCAGGGACGCCGCAGATTCCTGACCGGGACGACCGCGGTCGTCGGCGGTATCGGGGCTGCGTTCGCGGCGACTCCCTTTATCAAGTCGTGGCAACCGAGCGAGCGCGCGAAGAACGCCGGTGCGCCGGTGCTGCATGACATCAGCAAGATCGAGCCCGGGCAGAAGATTTCCGTGCTCTGGCGCGGCTCGCCAGTGTGGATCGTCAACCGCACCAAGGCGATGCTCGACACGTTGCCGGGCCTGAAGGACCGCTTGCGCGATCCGGACTCGCTCGCCAGCGACCAGCCGAAGTACGCGCAGAACATCGACCGTTCGATCAAGCCCGAGTGGCTGGTGATGATCGGCATCTGCACGCATCTGGGCTGTTCGCCCGAGTACGTGCCCGACATCAAGCCGGAACCATTCGATCCGGACTGGAAGGGTGGCTTCTTCTGCCCCTGCCACAAGTCGCGCTACGACATTTCCGGCCGCGTGTTCCAGGGCGTGCCCGCGCCGCTGAACATGGTCGTGCCGCCGTACAAGTTCGTCGACGACACCCACATCATGATCGGCGTGAATCCGGAGGACAAAGCCTAATGGCCAACGTATTCACGAGCATCGGCAACTGGGTCAACGAGCGTGCGCCGGGCATGATGCCGGTGTACCGCAAGCACATGACCGAGTACTACGCGCCGAAGAACTTCAATTTCTGGTACTACTTCGGCGTCCTCGCCATGGTGGTGCTGGTCAACCAGATCCTGACCGGCATCTTCCTGACGATGTTCTACAAGCCGGGTGCGGCAACCGCGTTCGACTCCGTCGAATACATCATGCGCGACGTCGACTGGGGCTGGCTGATCCGCTACATGCACTCGACCGGCGCGTCGATGTTCTTCATCGTCATCTACCTGCACATGTTCCGCGGCCTGATGTACGGCTCGTACAAGAAGCCGCGCGAACTGGTCTGGTTGCTCGGCATGTTCATCTTCCTCGCGCTGATGGCCGAGGCGTTCATGGGCTACGTGCTGCCGTGGGGCAACATGTCGTTCTGGGGCGCGAAGGTGATCATCTCGCTGTTCGGCGCGGTGCCGCTGATCGGGGACACGCTCGTGCAGTGGATCATGGGCGACTACAACCCGGCCGACGCGACGCTGAACCGCTTCTTCGCGCTGCACGTGATCGCGCTGCCGCTGGTGCTGCTGCTGCTCGTCGTGCTGCACATCTTCGCGCTGCATGAGGTCGGCTCGAACAACCCGGACGGCGTCGAGATCAAGAAGAAGAAGGATCCGGCCACGGGCAAGCCGCTCGACGGCATCCCGTTCCATCCGTACTACACGGTGCACGACATCGTCGGCATCGGGTTCTTCCTGACAATTTGCGCGTTCATCATTTTCTACCAACCCACGGTCGGTGGCTGGTTCCTCGAGAACGACAACTTCATTCCGGCCAATCCGCTGGTCACCCCGCCGGAAATCAAGCCGGTGTGGTACTTCACGCCGTTCTACGGAATCCTGCGCGTGATCCCGAGCAAGGGCCTGGGTATCTTCGCGATGTTCGCCTCGATCGTGCTGCTGTTCCTGCTGCCGTGGGTTGACCGCGGAGCGGTCAAGTCGATCCGCTATCGCGGGCTCGGCTACAAGCTGGCGCTCGGCCTGTTCGCGGCGACGTTCCTGCTGCTCGGCTCGATCGGCGCGGGCATCACCGGCGAGATGATCCCGAAGCTGTTCGGCGCGAGCGCGGACGTGACCAGCATCGAGATGCACTTCGGCTGGCTGCTCGTCCTCATGTATTTTGGCTATTTCATCTTCCTCTGGATCTATACCGCGTTCGGGTACGAAAAAACGAAACCCGTTCCCGACCGCGTGACTTTCGGGGGCCACTGATGTCCATGTCCATGCCATCATCCATGACGACGAGAATCAAAAAGCGGCCATCCCTGGCAGCACTTCTCAATGAAAATCTTCCGGCCATGATGCGTAAAACCGCGCTTGTTTTTGCCGTGTTCGCGTTCGCCGCGCCTGTGTTCGCCGAAGAAGGTGGCGGCCTCGAGGTCGCCAACACGAAAGTCGGCAACATCGCCTCGCTGCAGCGCGGCGCGCGCCTGTACTTCAACTACTGCTCGGGTTGCCACTCGATCAAGTACCAGAGTTATTCGCGTCTGGCGGAAGATCTCAAGCTCTCGCCGGACGAGGTGCTCAGCAACTTCGCTTTCACCGGTGCGAAGATCGGCGACCAGGTCGTATCGAACATGCCATCCAAGCCAGCCGTCGGCGATAGCCCTGCCGAAGGCGCCGAAGTGTGGTTCGGCAAGGCACCGCCCGACCTTTCGCTGGAAGCGCGCGCGAAAGGCCCGGACTGGATCTACACCTACCTCAAGTCCTTCTACCTCGATCCGTCGCGCCCGGTGGGCTGGAACAACACCGTGTTCCCCGGCGCTTCGATGCCGAACGTGCTCTGGGAATTGCAGGGCACCCAGGTTGCGCACTACGCGCCGGCCAAGCCGGGCGAGGAGCCTGCGGTCGAGAAACTCGAACTGGCGAGCAAGGGCAAGCTGTCGGCGGAGGAATTCGACTCGGCCGCACGCGACATCACCGCGTTCCTGCAGTATGTCGGCGAGCCTGCGGCATTGAAGCGCGAGGCGGTGGGTGTGTGGGCAATCCTGTACCTCGCGTTCTTTACCTTCCTGGCGTGGCTGCTCAACAAGGAGTACTGGAAGGACGTGGGTTGATCTTTGCGATCGTCCTTGATCGCGAAAGTCGAGAAGCGCCCATCCTTGGCCGTACTCCTCAATGGAGGCAGTCAGGTCGGGATGGCGGCAGATCTGGCATGAAACCGGCGCTGTGGCGCCGGTTTTCGTTTGTTCCGGGCATCCCTGCACTTCGCCGCGACGCGGCCGGCTGCGCCGTTCACGCCGCTCCTGCGGCGCAGTGCGGGCTAGGCGACGCCGTCGCGTAGGTGTAAATTGTTGCAAAAGCATGGCGGCAAGCCAGCGTGGCCGCCGATATCGGCTCCCAGGGGGCGTTGGGAAAATAGGGAAGTCGCAGCATGGTCTTGAATCCGCGATCGCGTACCGTTCTGACGCTGTATTCCTCGCGCGACGACGTGCAGTGTCATCGCGTCCGCCTGGTGCTGGCGGCGAAGGGGGTGGCCCACGACTTCGTCGCGGTCAATCTGGCGTCGCCCCCTGAGGATCTCGTCGATCTCAATCCGTATCACAGCGTACCGACCTTGGTCGACCGCGACCTCGTGCTCTACGAAACGAGCGTGATCTGCGAGTACCTCGACGAGCGCTACCCGCATCCGCCGCTGATGCCGATCGATCCGCTGTCGCGCGCGCGCCTGCGTCTGGCGACGGTGCGCATGGAGCGCGACTGGTATCCGTTCGTCGAGCAGATCGCGGCCGGCGGTCGCCCCGCCGACACCGCGCGCAAACGCCTGCGCGAGACGCTGCTGGCGAGCCTGCCGTTGTTCAAGGCGGCGAAGTTCTTCCTCAATCCGGAGATGAGCCTGGCCGATTGCGCACTGGCGCCGTTGATCTGGCGCCTGCCCAGTCTCGGCATCGAACTGCCGCGTGAGGCACGCGTGATCGACGATTACGGCGAGCGCATCTTCCGCAACCCGGGTTTCAGCCGCAGCCTTACAGAAGAAGAGAAGGCGCTGCGCGCGTGAGCGCGCGCGACCACACCATGACCGCCGCCAAGATGACCTCCAACCGCCCGTACCTGCTGCGCGCCATGTACGAGTGGATCGCCGACAACGGCATGACCCCCTACATTCTCGTCGATGCCAACGCCCCCGGCGTCCGCGTGCCGAGGAGCGCGATCAAGGACGGTCGCGTCGTGCTCAACGTCGCCGCGCGCGCCGTCGCCCAGCTCGAACTCGGCGCCGATCACGTGCGCTTCATGGCGCGCTTCGCCGGCGTCTCCCAAGCCGTCGAGGCGCCAATCAACGCGGTGCTCGCGATCTACGCGCAGGAAAATGGACAGGGCATGATGTTCCCGGCCGAGAATCAGACCGCAACCGAGCAACCGCCCGCGCAAACGGATGCATCTGCTGCTACCGTCGCGCCGGCCGACCCGGCGCCGAAGAAAGGCCCGCACCTGCGCGTGGTGAAGTAGGCGGCGTTCAGTTTGCCCGGCGCGGCAATTCGATCACGTTCGAGTCGCGCACGACCGGTCGCGCATCCGCGACCGGCAGGCTCCACGCGAGCAGGCGTCCGTCGAGCATCGTCAGTCCGCCGCGATGGCGGTCGTGGCCATCGAGGCTGACTTCGAAACGATAGCTGCGACGCAGGCGCAGGTGGCCATCGGCATTGCGCGCAAAGCCGACGCCGGCCAGCGATACGCTCTGGTCGAGCAACTGCACGCCCGCCCGGGCGCAGAGGTCGTGGCCGCGCGCGCGCGCGAGGTCGCGCGCCTTGAGCGCGTTCTGCCACAGCGCCAGCGCGCTGAGCAGGAGGATTACTGCGAGCATCGGACCGATCATCCGGCTAGTGTATCGGTTGCCCGGACCGATCGGTACGGCCTGCGGACGTGCGCGTCTTGCACCGCGGCCTGCACTGGGCAATAATGCGCGCCCCGCGCGGCCCGCGCCGGGCCTCGAATCGCCTCAGCGGCGACGCGAAGGGCGGTTAGCTCAGCGGTAGAGCATTGCCTTCACACGGCAAGGGTCGCAGGTTCGATCCCTGCACCGCCCACCAATAAGATCAAAGGGTTACGAGAAATCGTAGCCCTTTTTTCTTTGCGCTCGAAAAGCCCGTGGTCCACATGTGGTCCAGTGTTCTTGCGACGGGATGAAGCCGGTTGTGCCGTGGTCTTGCGGAGCCTTCACGGTGGCTCCCAACGACGCGCGACGGTTCAACAGTGTAGGGGTAAGGCCGCGAGCGCAACTCTATGCGGCGACGGCAACACCAGCCGCCTCACGGATGCCTAGCAGATAGTCGCCTGCCTGCTGTGCCTTGGTGGCGGCCACGAAGATGGCTCGGGAGTCATGCTCTAGCAACGCCACCCATTGGCCGATGTACTCCGCGTGCTGCAGCCGACCGTCCACCCGGCAGTCGGCGCAGAGGAAGGCCGAACCCAGTTCTGCGACAAGCTCTTCGGCCGCATAGGCGCGATCACCGAAACGCTTGCCGAACTCTCGGTTGCACCGGCCAACGTGGCCCGTCCAGTGAACCAGTTCATGCAGTGCCGTGGCGTAGTACGCGCCCGCATCCTCGAACGCCTTTGGCTGCGGCAACTGGATCGAGTCGGTCGCCGGACGATAGTAGGCCCGGTTTCCCCCGTGCCGGATCATTGCACCTGACCGGCGCAGCAGGCTTTCCGCTCGTTCATTTGCATCGTCGGGTACGTGGCTGTTGTCCTGTGCGTCCAGCCGCAAGCCGTCGATCTGGGCGACGTTGAACACAGTGTAGACGCGGATGATCGGAGCGCGCGCCCCGCTGCCATCCGCGCACTCCGTATCCTGAGCTTCTGCGCCCGGCTCACGCCGCTGGTAGAAGATGACGGGAACGCCTCTCTCGCCGCGCCTGACGTGCGCCCCGAGCGATGCCGCTTGCCGATAGGTCAGCCAGCGATTCGACGAATAGCCCGCTTCTTCCGCGAGCAGGTGCAGCATGAAGGCATTGATGCCTCGATAGGGGCGGTTCGTGGTCATGTTGCACGGAATTGGATCGACAACGGTGCGCCAAGGGCGGACCCAAGGGGCAACGCCCGAAGACAGCTTGTCCAGAATGGTCTGCGTAATGCGCTGGTAGATGGTGCTCATTTCGGGACTCCAAGAAACGAAAAAGCCCGCATGCGCGGGCTCAGTGGATGAGGTCTGGCAAAGGGCCGATCAGTGCCGGATGTGCAGCAGTCCGGGGTAGTACGTACCGCCTCGCGCGTAGCCGAAGACTCGGCGGGCAAGGCTCGTGGACAAGCTGGCGAGTAGCCCGGCGATGGTGGCCGCCATGACTCCCGTGAACGTTCCCCAATGAAGGAACAACGTCGCTGAGGCCACTGACAGGTCCAGCAGCAGCGGCCTGCCCAGCAAGCGAAGCTGCCAGTGACGAGACAACTTGAAGAAGATCAGCAGGACGCTGAGGAAGACGAAGATGCCCGATGCGATCACGGTGGTTTCCTTCTGCATGCGCGGGAGTGCGCACGCGCAGCGGGCATCTGGCGCGTAGCGCCGGGGAACATTGGATGTGGCGTCTGGCTGCTACGTTCTCAGACTAAGAACACCGAGCCTTGCGGGATGGTGGGTGCTGTCAAGGGCGGTCGAAGACCGGCAGAGCGAACCCTTGACAGCCTGTGTCCTGCCAAACGATGAAGTCTGGTCGAAGCTGACGGAGGAAGGCTTCGACCATGGAGACCCGCACTTTGACGTTGCGTCCTCGGACGACGCTCGGGTGGGGCCCCTTCGGGCCGACAGGAAACCGAAACCGAAGTAGCCCCCGGCATTTCCCTAGACGGGGGTGGGGGTACCTCGCGGTTACGGAAATCCGCCTCTCAGACTTCGCGGTCGCGCAGGTGATTGCAGGTCCGCTTGATGAGGTCTAGAACGAAGGTTCGGTCGGCCTCATCAAGATCGGCAAGCCACGCGCTGAGTGTGGAGGCTTGATCGTCAGGTTGTGCCGAGCTTTCGGCGAGCAGTTCTCCGACGCCGATCCGGAGGGACTTGCTGATCTTGTCCAAGGTCAGCAGGGATGGAAGCGTCGCACCGCGCTCGAAGCGGGAGATGGTCTCGGTGTCCACCCCCACCCGTTCGGCAAGGTCGGATTGGGTCCACTCTCTCGCCTTGCGCAGGGCGGCGATGTTCGCCCCAAGGCGGCGCGCCATCGATGTTCCTGATTGTCTTGACCCAACCATATCTGTCGCCCCTCAAATCGACAGAAATGGTTGTCTCGACAGGCATTTCGGGACAGAATCCTATCTGTTGCTATCCAACAGATAGGGTTGATGTCTCGCTGATTTGACGCGGCCGAACCGTAGTGAAGGCAGGCCCGCCTAGTTAGCCGCCGCCGACCTCTACTGAACAGTATTCGCGCAGAACATTCCTCAGGAGTACATCGCAAATGGCATGGGGCTTTCTACGAGACCTTATCGGAGGTAGGCACGCTGACCAGTGGGCCTATAAGGCAGCGGCGGAAGAAATCGAAGCCGGGCACATTCGAGACGGTCTGATGCTCAAGGCGGCTGCGCAGGCTGCGGGTGATTCTGCTAGGGCAAAGGCGGTCTATCTCAAGTTTCTGGCGGAGCAGATTGCTGAAGATGCTGCCAAGGGGAAATTCAAGCAGCAAACAGTTGGCATGGTGGAGCAAGCCAAGATTCTTGCCGCCAAGGTCTACGATGACGGTAAGAAAGCAAGCCTTCCTGCCATAAGCACTGGGAAAAAATGGAGCGACGCATTTACACGCAATCTGGGCATCGGCATTGTTCTTTCGCTGGCGGTCGGATGGAGCTTGGCTTACTTTGGGGACGCCGATGGAAGGTCCGGGCTGCTGAGTTTCGTGGGGGCCAACCTATTCTCCGGCTACACGTGGGGAATTGTTCTCGGCCTCGCGATTCCGATTGCACTCGTGATCGTGCCGATACTTGCCATTCTCATGTGTTTCGATTTCATGAGGCGCGAAAGCGGATTCGCGTGGCTGATCCTCCTCATCCCCATCGGCTTGGCAACCTTCGGACTCTGGAAGAATCAGCAGGCATTGGTTGCCTACCAGACCAGTGCATACGATAGGACACTGCGGGCCTATGAGCAGCAGATTCCCCAACTCAATCCGGACTCTCCGCAGTTCAACAAGGCACTGACCGATCAGGTAGCCGTTCGGATGCAAGCTTATCGGCGAGCGGGAAAATCGTCGGCAGCGTCTCTTGAGCTGGCAATATCGGATATCGTCCATGCCGGAAATGACGACGGCAGGACGCGGTGATATCAGTGGACGCAAAGAACCATCTTTCCGAACGCCAAGCACAGTTCGTGGACGAGTACGCGATCAGCCGGAACGGCGCAGGGGCGGCGGTTCGTGCTGGCTACTCCAAGCGCTCTGCAAAGGTGACGGCGGCAAGGCTGCTAACCAATGCTAACGTTCGGGCCGCATTGATGGTGCGCGAGGCCGAGAACGCTCGGGCACTGAATGTCACTCGTGAACGGGTGCTTGCCGAGGTACAGAACGCCATTGCACTTGCCGCCGAGAAAGCCGATGCCATGGCAATGATCGCTGGCTGGCGCGAAGTGGCGAAGATGTGTGGCTTCTATGCGCCGCAGCCGCATCGCGTCACGCTGTCCGCCAAAGGCGCGGCCTACTTGGAGAAGTTGCACGCCATGAGCGATGAGGAATTGGCCGCCTTCGATGGCGGCCATGCCTAATAGCAGATGGATCGGCCGATAACAGTCTGATTCAAAAAATGAATTGCAGGCTTCATCGTTCGATGGGTATCGAGCGCAAGTGATTGAATTGGAAAGTCTGTTCGTCCGATAGGCGTGTAGCGCAAAGATATCGAGCCACCGAGCTATCGGCCTACGGCTTGGCGTTGGGCGGACTGCCGGCGAGCGGAACGAGGTGGCGCGCTCGTCCTTGCTTCCGCAGACTCCCCGCCGCGATCAGGTGCTTGACCGCCTCCCGCACTTTGAGCTTCCCGGCCGAGAGACGGCCGTTCTCGCCACCGAACGTATTCTCGATCCCGTTGGCCGAATAGGTGTGACCCGCCTGCGTCTCGTCGCGGATCAATTGAAGCAGTCGATCTTCAAGTGTCACGGGCACACCGGCAGCACGGAGGCTCGTCAGATAGCCGTTCGGCTTGCGGATCAGGATTTCCGGATCAATGGGCGGGCCATAGTTGCTCTTGGTCAGTTCCGCATTGAGATAGCGCTTGCTCACGTCCAGTCCTTGCAGCGTCTTCTTCGGCACCGCAGAGAGGTTCAACTGCCAGCGCACGCCATCGGTCATGGCGCTGGAACCGCGCGTGGCAGCCTGACCCCGCACACCCGTCGTTTCATTCATGCTGGCCTTGTTGGCATGGTGGCAGACCAAAACGGTCGCGCCCGTCTCTTGACGCAAACGCTCCAACTGCTCGATGAAGCGAGTCACGTCATCCGCCGAGTTCTCATTGCCTCCACGAAAGCGAGAAGCAGGATCAATGACGATCAACTTGAGGTCATCGATGCCGGCAACTGTCAGCAGAAGACGATCGACAAAGTCAGTCGCTTCCACGTCTCCGTGACGCGAAGCGCGCGTCATCAGGTTGTTCGCGGCGGTCAAAGGCTTGATGAGCAACCCATGGCGCAAGTCAGATGTCATTGCCGGATAGTCCGGGCTCAGTTCAGCGATAATGCGATCCAGACGACGATGCACCTCGTCAATCTCGTCCTCGGCCAAGAGCAGCAACGCCTTTCCGCGCTCGATGCCCGGCCACACGCCACAGAGCGGAATGCCGGTCGCCACGGTCACGCCGAGTTGCAGCACGAACTGGCTCTTTCCGGTACCACCCGGAGCGACGATCATGCCGACGATCCCCGTGGGCAACATGTCCTGCAATAGCCAGCGCCGAGCAGGCGGGCTCGTGCGCAACAGCAGGCTGATATCAGCTTCTGCAATGTCGAACAGCGGCGTCAGCGGTTGCTTGTGACGTTCAGGATGATTGCGCGAATCGGTCCTTGCAATGCTCTCCACCGTGTTGCGCACCTTATCCGCGTCGAGCGGCGGGTTCTGACGCACATTCCAGTCATGAGCGATTTGCACCACTTCGTCCACGTCGAGTCCCCGAGCGAGATACCGTCCGGCAAACGCCGTCAGCGCGCGGGTACGTTCGCCATCCGAATAGGTGCGCAGCAGCGGATTACCTTCCGCCCCCGTGATACGAGGCGGATGGCCGCTCGCATGCGGCTGCGGCCGAACGTTCGATGCGACCAAGTGCAGACCAGCCTTCAACGCTGCGGTCGAGTAGCGTTGCCCCGGATCGGCGAGCTTGATGGGCAACATGTCAGCCTCCAGTCCCAAGGTGCATGCGCGTCATGAAAGGCATGCTGTCTTTCTTTTGATGGAAGAAGCCGGGAAGCCGCATGACACGCGGCAGGTCGCTGACCGCCGGATCGCCCGCAAAGCGTTTCGCCAATGAACGCTGCAATACGGGAAACTCTTCAAGCAACGCTCCGGCCTCCGCAAGCCAATAGGCATGCCACTTCCCCGCACTGCTCTCCACGACAATGTGCGGTGGCAGTTCGGCCGTGAACAACGGATCGATGCCGGGCGTGTCGAGGTCAACGAAATGGGCACGCACACGCTGCACGTTCTCGGCACGCCTCCCCCGCTGATCCCCCGCGTTCACCATGAAGAAGATGCCTGCTCCCGCCTGATTGGCAGCAACAAGCTGATCTGCCAACGTATCAACAGAGCCGTGCAGAAACTTGGGCGCTGCGTTGCTGCCGGTGCGTTCGGGGATGACTTGAAAGGTGAAGCTGGCAGGATCGGAATCGAGCAAGGCGAGGAACTGGCGCGCGTGGTCAAGATCGGGATTCAAGTCAGAGACCGTCATGCCGTCCTCCGATCTGCCATGCGTGCTCATCATCGGGCACGTAAACCATCGCCAGAGCGGAAGCGACCAGCATCCCGCTCACATCGACCAAGCCGCTAGTGACGATCCAGCCTCCCGGAGTGCGGATGCGATAGACCCGAACGGTGGGACCGATGGGGATTTCGACGACGTATTCCACAACCGATCCCAAGGGGTGGTGCATGCCCTTAGCCATGGCCCACCTCCTGGCGGACGGACAGGTCGCAACGGTTCTGCGCCAGCCACGCGTCAAGATCGTCTTTCAGGTAGACGATCTTCCGGCCAAGGCGGACGAAGGGCGGATGCGGCTTCGAGGGGCGCTTCATGCCTCCTTCCCACGTTGTTGGCTCGCGCAACAGGTCGTGCAGTCGAAGCAATACCGCTTGCAAGCAGAGCGGGGATGCCTCGCCAGAGGCTTTGTGCAAATAGTCGCGATCAGTTTCAGGAAACAGCGTCTCGACTGTGAGGGGCAATGCGCAGTGCGCTCGAAGTGCCTGTTCATGGCGCTTCATCGAGACCGTCAGCTTTTCAACGAGCCCGCGAACATCATTGACAGCTTCATGCTGCTCGCTTGCCGATACCTTTGGCATCGCCTCCCATGAGCCACGCGCCGACAGACAAGCTTCCAAGACTTCTTGCCCGACGTTCCGACCACATTCATGCGCTATCGCCTCCAAGCGATCACATAGCGCCGGGCTGTCGATGATGCGTGCCAGAACGGTGCGATCCCAGTATGGCGGCCAGAACTCAGGGCTGCCGTTGTATGCATTGATCCATGTAGGAGGGGGCTGCGAGCGAGTCATCTTGCCTTCCTATGCTGCCCGTACCAGCTTAGCTACGGCATTAGCCTTGTGCTCCGGCGCGAGATGCGCGTAGCGAAGCGTCATCTTCAAGTCGGCATGGCCGAGCAGTTCCCGAACGGTGTTGAGGTCTACGCCCGACATGACGAGCCGCGACGCGAAGTGATGCCGAAGATCATGCCAGCGGAAATCCTTCAACTTCGCTGCGGCGGATACGGTCCGCCATGAGGAGTCGATATTGGTCATGGGCTTGCCGTCCTTGCCCGGAAAGATGAGTTCATCCGGCCCACCCGGATGCTGTCGCATCCAGCGCGTGACCGCCTCGAATGCTTCGGTATTCAGAGGGACATGCCGAGCCTTCCCGCTCTTCGCGGCGGCTGCACGGACCTTGACTTGCTGCTTCTCCGTGTCGATATCGGCCCTACGCAGCTTGAACATTTCTCCCCG
>NZ_DBNHDN010000013.1:0-25060 GCF_057139185.1 Rudaea sp.
TGGGCCAACCAATCCATCAGGCGCAGCAGATAGGTAGACGTGGTGCCGACGATGTCCGCGCGACCCTCCAGCGTTGCCGCCGCGGCGGTCAAGGCCATGGACACATCGGGCTCGCGTGCACCCAGGATCTTGGCTGACTCGCCCGTCAGTTGGCTCAGACGCCGCAGGCCGAGACCGGCCTCGTAGCGTTGCTGCTGCCGAGTGGCATCACCATCGTGATAGCGCGCCGGATATGCGATCGCATGGCGAACGATCGCGGCCAACGCGCGCGTGGCCAGTGGCACGCGTGGCGAGGTACGGACCCAGGTGATCAGTGCCGCGGCGATCGGTGCGCCGGTGAGCAGTCCCTGAAGATCGGGTGGCAGCGACGGGTTCGTCGGCGCGTCCAACGCTTGGATCGGCAGATCCGGAACCTGGGCGGCCAGCCGGCCCAGTGCGTGCGCCGTCCAGTCCAGTTCATGAGGCTCCGCCACGTCGCCGCAGAAAAGCTCGGCCAGTGTGCGGGCGCCCAGCAGCGAATCGGCGTGGTCTGGGTTCGAAAGATTTGTAAGTTGGTCTTGCATGAGCCGGTCTTGTGTGGAAACCGGCACCTATTGTGTAGATCAAAACCGCCGCCGTTTCTCGGAATCACGCATGAAATTGGCCGCGAATCCGGAAAACATGCTCGCCGCGTGTGTCTACAAGGTCGGCTCGAGCTGCCCGCCGCGCCCCGCAGAAAAACCTCCCTGCCGCGTCGACTGGCAGGGACTGGCGACGCGTAACTCCTCGTCGTGTCTACAAATCGATTGACGCCGATTTACGCCGGACGGGGGTCAGTTCGCCCTAGTGTCTCGGGGGTCCACCCCCCCGGGCGACACGCATTCGGACGCGACCACGGCACCATTGCGCCGCACGCTGACAACGATCCGAGGGCGTGTTTAAGTGACCGGGTCAACAGGGGACCAACATGAAGTTCATCCATGCTCTAGCCGTATCACTCGCGTTGCTTGGTTCGCCGGTCGCGTCCGAGGCGAAGCGACCCGCACCGTTAACCGAGGAGGAGCGCACGGTCGTCCAGGTGTACGAAGCGCCCGGCTTCACGAAGGATCAACTGTTTGTCGCCTCGCGCATGTGGATCGCGCAGAACTTCAAGTCGGCCAAGGCCGTCATCGAGTACGAGAGCAAGGACGAAGGCACGATCATCGGGAACGGCAACATGACCTACCCGTGTGGCAGTGGCTTCTCCTGCATGGTCAAGGCGGACTGGCGCGTGCCCTTCACGATGAAGGTCGAGACCAAGGACGGGAAGATTCGGCTGACCTTCACCAACATCCATTTGGCCTGGCCGGCAAGCTACCGCTCCGGCATCTCGTCGCCCGCTGCCGACTTTCCTATCAGGGATCGCGCGGATCTGGAGAAGATCAAACCGGAACTCCTCAAGTTCGGTGCTCAGATCGTGACGAGCGTCGGACAGTCGAAGTCGAACGACAACTGGTGATCAACGATCGCCGCCCCGGCAGCAATCAGCTCGCCCAAAGCAGGATGGAAGGTTTGGGCGAAATTCCTGCCGCGGCAACCCATTGACGGTGCTCAGGAAATCCCGTTTTCGTTAGGCAGGTGGGCGAAATTCGGCATCCTGCCCCTCCTATCGCATGGGGGCGGGGGAAATTTCGCCCATCCAGTGTTGGGATAGCCAATTTCACCAGTAATATCAATACTTTACCAAGACTCGGATTTCGCCCATCGGCGATTAGATCTCGATTCCTGGCCATTTTCGGGTCGTGATTCTCGGATCAATGCTTCGGGGTGCTCCTGAACAGCCAACGGACGCCTCTCTACCACGGCCATGGTATTTATCATGGCCGTGGTATATAACATGGCCACGGTAACCCCTCCTCAAGATCATGGCCCTTTCCCCCTCAAATCGAAGCGACGCAGCCGCCGCCGACCATCTGGCCCGCCTCTTCCGCGGGCATGGCTGGGATGTTGAGTCGGAGCCTGTGAGTGGGCCCTTGAAGCCCGACTTCTTCATCAGCAAAGGACCGCTGCGCTACGTCATGGAGGTCAAATCCGTCGGAGAAGGTCGGCCCGATCGTGTTCTGCCCTTGTTGTCGCAAGCCATTCTCCAAGCACGCCGATACGCAGAATTCAGTGCCAAGCACCCTTTGGCCGTCGTTCAAGTGAACCAGGCCTCCTCATCGCTCATCCGGAAGGTGGAGCAATTCCATCGTGATTACGCTCCGGATGTCGCCATTGGCTTGGTATCGGAGGCAGGGAGCAGCCATTTCATTGGTGGCCCCGATCTGGAAGCGCTGAATGTCGAGGTATCACGCAGCTCCAGCCGGGAAAAGGCAGCCCAACCGCGGAAGGCCTCGGATCTCTTCTCCGACCTCAACCAATGGATGCTCAAGGTGCTGCTGGCGCCCGAACTTCCAGAGAGCCTCCTGAACGCGCCACGCGGCGAGTACCGTTCGGTCTCCGAACTCGCCGAGGCGGCGCAGGTATCGGCGATGAGCGCCTCGCGCTTCGTGCGCCGCCTGCAGGAGGACGGTTTTCTCGAAGACGCCGGGCGCTCGTTCCAACTGGTGCGGCGCCGCGAACTGTTCCGGCGCTGGCAATCGTCGGCCATGCGCTCTTCGCCCGAACTGCGCATGTCCTATCTGATCCCGGGTGCGGGCGCGCGCCAGCTACACAAGGTGGCATCGCGTCTGGATGCGTGCATCGGCTTGTTCGCCGCGGCAGACCTGCTGCACGTGGGGCATGTCAGTGGCGTAGCACCTTATATATATGTCCGGCGCCTGTTGGTGTCGTCCGAAAGCGCACCTGGGCTGGTACCCGCCAAACCGGGGGAGCCGGCACAGGTCATCCTCAAGCAATCGAATGTTCCGAAATCGCTGTTCCGAGGTGCTGTGCGCGTCGACGATGTATGGGTATCCGACGTGCTGCAGATCTGGCTGGATGCTTCTGCCCATCCTTCGCGTGGCGCGGAACAGGCTGACCTCCTCCAACGCAAGGTCCTCGCAGGCGTCCTGGGGGATTTCGAATGAATGATCAGGCCGCCTTCGCAAAGCTGGTGGAGACCCTGTCCCCTTGGACTCAGAAACTCGTATTCGTCGGCGGGTGGGCCCACCGACTGTATCGGCTTCATCCAATGGCCGAGGCCCCTGCCTATCAACCCCTGACCACCCTCGATGCTGATGTCGCGTTTTCGGAGCGCGAGCGCTTTGAGGGCAGCATCAAGGCACGCCTGCAGGAAGCCGGGTTCGAGGAACAACTCACCGGCAACCATCAGCCTCCCGTCTCCCAGTACACCCTGGGAGAAGACGACCCGAGTGGCTTCTATGCCGAATTCCTCACGCCGCTGATCGGGCGCGAAACCACCCGGGAAGGCAAGCGGCTTGCCACACTGCAGAATGGGGGAGTCACGGCGCAGCGACTGCGATACCTGGAACTTCTCCTGAAATCACCATGGACGGTGACGCTGACGCCCGAATGGGGTGCCATGACGCCGTTGGATTTGCGGATTCCAAATCCCGTGGGCTTCATCGTGCAAAAGCTACTGATCCACGAGGACCGCGCTCGCGATAAGAAGGCACAAGACCTCCTGTACATCCATGACACGCTAGAACTGTTTGCATCAGAACTGGATGGCCTGACTGCACTTTGGCGGCACGAGGTTCAACCATTTATGGATGACAAGTGGGTGAGGCGCGCCCTGCAAGCGAAGGATAATTTGTTCGGGACGCTCAATGACCGGATCCGCGACGCGGCGGCGATTCCCCAAGACCGCGATCTCGACCCCGAGCGGATGCGAGCCATGTGCGCTGCAGTGCTCAGTGAAATGCTGGAATAGACACGATCAAGCCGTTGCATCGTTCAAGCTCACCAAGTCCGTGATCTGCTGAAACTCAGCCAGATAGTCGGGCTGGTTCGCTTTCAACCAACGCACGATGGCCGGCTTGTTGAGAATCTTGGCAAGAAAGCTCTTCGCGACAGTGAGATGAAGGTTGTCGATCCCATAAGTCTCCTCGACGAATAGAGTTCGACTCTGCACAGCCGCCAGTTCCCGTTCCAGCTTCGCAATCTGCTCGCGCGACACATCCGGCACCCGGCCAGTTTTCTTCGGCTCAATCAGCTGGTCATCCGCTGTCGCAAGCAACAATGCGCGTGCGAATGGCGTGGAATAGTTGTGCTGCCCGGCCATGATCTCCGCCGCTTCAATCTGCCTGAGCGGACGCATCCGCTTCAGCAGTTCGAACACGACCATCGGGCATGGCTTGTCCGACAGGATCGAGACCACCTCCGGGCAGATCCCATCAAGCAGTCGAAACCGACGACGAATTGACCCAACCTCAAGATTGAGCGCCTCGGCGATGCGGTCTTCGGATACGCCACGTTCCACCGCACGCACGACCATCTTGTGCTCCTGTACGGCAGACAGGCGACTGATGCGCTTGTTATAGGTGTAGGCCTCGTCATCCGTCGAGATCAGGCATTCGACATCTTCGACGCCCAATTCCTTCAGCACCTCCAACCGCAACATGCCGTCCAAAAGAAAGAAAACACCCGGCTCCTTCGGGTTTCGTGCCACAACCGGAAGCTCCACAAGTCCGATCGCCCGGATCGATGCCGCGATCTGCTGGTATTTCTGGCTTTGGCGAGTCATGGGCCGCATCGCCTTCAGCGGCAGGATTGCTTCCAGCGGAATGATCCTTGTCTCCGGCTCGAAGCCCACGAGCGGCCCAGGGGATTGACCATCGGCGCTCATTGGACTGTCCTCCGCACCATCCGCTCTTCCAGTGCCTTTGGCAGGCTATCGATCCCTTCGGCGCGCATCAGCTCAACAAAAGGCTTGACTGCCAAAAGCTCTCTCAATGCCTCGACCACGAACAGCAAGCGGCCTTGCGTGAACTCGGCCTTTCTCGCCAGGAGCTGCTGCTTCTTTACTTCCTTTTCGTACACGCGCTGCATGTCCGCCGCCGACAGTTTCCGGCTAGCTCGCTTCCCCTCGAATGCCTTTCGTTCGCCCTTGCCGCGAGCCGATCGCTGTTCAAGCAATCGTCTGAGCACTGTCAGCTTCTTGCCCTTGAGCTTCCCTTGGGTATAGGCATCCGCCAGTGCGGTTTGAATGCCCGCATCATCACTTCGCGCAATGATGACCGCCAGACTGACGGGGATCAGACCCGTCTCCACCGCGGCGAGCAAGCGTTCTTCGCCGCGCTCAAAAAGACGCAGCACCATCGTGACCCACGCTTCACTGATCCCGAGCTTGTCCGCGATGCACTGATCGTCATATCCCCGCTTGCCCAGGGACACGATCTCGTTCATCAGTTCAATCGGAGTGTGCTGGCGCCGCGCAATGTTCTCGACCAGGCTCATTACGAGGCACCGCTCCTGCGCGGCATCGACGACGAATGCGGGGATTTCCTTGTGGCCGAGCTGTTGGAATGCCTCCAGTCGCCCCTGCCCGCACACCAGGTCATACTTAGCGGGAAGTCCACCACCGTTACGGCGACTCACCGTAATTGGTCGCTTGAGCCCGATCTTCCCGATGTTTTCGATGATTTCCCGGTGCGTCCTGGCGTTCCTTGTTCGAGGATTCAGCACCTGGATCTGGTCAACTGGAATCATTTCGATGGGGCGCATGGGGCCTCCTTCTCAGGCTGCGAACTTCAGCTGGATCCTTTCAGCGAGGTCGTACAGGGGCGCGAGGTCATCGAACCGGTAGGTGTCCAGGCTGACCTCGTTGTTGTCCTCGGATAACCGCTGAGACTGCAGCGGAAGATCGACGCGAGGAAAGATGTAGTAATCAAAAACGTCCTTGTTGTTCGCGCACATGCGAACAACCACGTTCACATCAGGCAGCAGGCTGGTGTCAAACCTGAGATGCCACCGGTAGCTCCCGCTAGGGAGCTGCCTGCAGCGCGCCAGGACAACGGAAACCGTGAACTCATCGTTGACGTGGATCAGGCCTGCTGGGTTCGTTGTCGTTGCGCCACCTGCCGCCAGCAGACCATCCACGACTTCCGAGACAACTTCTGGCAATAGGGTGCGCAACTGCTGATTGATTTCCAAATACCGGAAATCCCTTTCAGGCTGAAAGCCGATCAAGGAATAGGCGCGAACAAGACCGCCAAATCGAGAACGGTAGGCACTGCTTGATGGCATCCCTTCCTGCTCATCGATGAGAAGCCCCGACAAAGCACCCGTCCGGTCATAAAGGCCTTTCAGCAGCTCCAGCATGGTCTGCTCATCAAAGCGATGGGACCGCTCTGCAATCAGTTGTTGCGCGGCATTGAACAGTTCTGCCGAGACGATTCCCTCGAATGCGCCGTCATGCCGCACCCACATCTCTGGTGCGTTCTTGACGCGCTTCTGCTTGAGCTTGAAAGACGTGCGGTTGTAGACATTGTTCCCAACATACTTCTCGTTCGTCAGGAGCTGATGGACGGTCCCGCGGGTCCAGGCACGGCCAAGATCCGTTCGAACGCCACGCGCATTGAGGCGATCGGCGATCTCACGCTCGGCCAGGCGCCGCTGGACGAACTGTTCGTACACCTCTCTGACCACGATCGTTTCGTGATCAGGCCCAGGCATGAGGACTACCCGGTCCGTCTGTAGGCTTTTGCGCTCACCCTGCTGTAATTGGCCCTTTGGCGAACGACTCTCGTCTAGCAGGAGGCGGCGAAGCCCGAAACCCGGCGAGCCGCCTTGACGATAGCCCAGCTCGATTAGCCGGCATTGCCCCATGAAGACCTTATTGGAGAGCTCCCGACTGTATTCGCCCGCCATCGCGCGTTTCACGCTTTTCATGATGACGGACATCGGGCTGCCATCGTTTTCAAACGGCTCTGCGCAATAGACCACCCGGATGCCTGCACGCCGGCAGACGTATTCGTAATAGGCGCTTTCGTCTGCGTCCTGGAAGCGGCCCCAGCGACTGATGTCGTAGACCAGAATGGCCTGGTAAGCCGGACGTGAGGTTTGCACGTCCTGGATCAATTGCTTAAGCGCATCCCGACCATCCAGACTCAGCCCACTCTTGCCCTCGTCCGCATAAGTCCGAACGATCTCGAAACCATGTTGGGCGGCATACTTTTGAATCGCCTCGCGCTGGTTCTCCGTGGAGTAGCGCTGATGGTCGGTGGACATGCGCACGTATTGCGCCGCCGGGACCAAGAGATCCCCGCCGAGTCGAACCGTCTCTGCGCGTCGACCAGACATTGCTGTGCTTGGGGGTAGCCCCAGCAGCGAAGGAGATTCCAATGCTCTACCCGTTTGTTGGAAAAAGTCAAGCATTTCCAACAAATTAGCAAGATGGCTACCGAGTGCTCATTGTTACGCTCGACGAGTTGACTTGCGCGGGGTCGCAAATGATTTCAGAAGTTGTAAGACCGCATCTTGTTGACCACCTTTCAGCTCTCGAAATAGACCGAGAACTTGGACTTCACTTGGAGTGAGTTGGCTTGGCAGCTCGTCATCGATCAAGCTCCAGGGATGGCAGCCCAATGCTTTGCCAAGTGCCTCAAGCCAATCGACCGTGAGTCGACGCTTGCCTGTTTCCAGATTGCTGATTTGCTGATTGCTCGTACCTGCGAGTGACGCAAGCTGATCCAGCGAGAGGCCTTTCGCCTCTCGAAATGCCCTGATTCGGTTGTCCACGCCTAGCGATCCCCCTTCGCAAGCTCGAGTGCCCGCCCCCGCTGCGCATCCTCACTTGAGGCTTACGCTCGCGCAATGGGCTATTCAGCCAGTGTCGCTAACCCCTGAAGAAGGGGAACTGCTTATCGCTCGCCGCATGACTTCTATTCGAGAAAGTCGAATATAGGAAAACCGTATTTAGCGTTGCGCTCGCCCAAAGGCGAGCGCGATGCCCAAGACCCTGTACCGCCCCGAAAACACCATCCTGCGTACCCAATTGCGGCGCGCCCGGGAGGCGTCGGGACTCACCCAAGTCGATCTGTCCAGTGCAATCGGCAAATCCCAGACCTTCGTCAGCGACGTGGAGCGGGGCGTACGCCGTTTGGACACCGTCGAGCTCTGGGAAATCTGCCGGGCGATGGGGCTGGATCTGACCGCATTTGTTTCCGAGTTCCAGGCGGCCATTGAATCGTCTCGCTCGTCCAAACCCAAGAAAGCGAAATCGACCGGCCTCCCGAGGCGCAGGAAGTAATTTTCGCTGCGGGTACCATGTGGATTCTCGGCAGTGCCCCGCGCACGGGTGCGCCAAACCGTCCATCACGGCCCATGGCGTCCAGCGAAGTGATTTGGGGGTACGCATGGGGGTATCCGCCCTAGTTGAGAGATATCACTCTCAATAAAATCAAATGGATAGGCAGCACATGAAAATCGCCAGCTGGAACGTCAATTCACTCAATGTGCGCCTGCCGCATCTGACGATGTGGCTCGGCGAAGCGCAGCCCGACATCGTCGCGCTGCAGGAAACGAAGATGGAGGATTCCAAGTTTCCGCGCGAAGCGATCGAGACCGCGGGCTACCGCGTCGCGTTCTCGGGGCAGAAGACCTACAACGGCGTGGCGATCCTCGCGCGCGAAGAGCCGCGCGACATCGTCACCGACATCCCGGGTCTGGACGATCCGCAGCGCCGCATCCTCGTCGCGAGCGTGGGCGATCTGCGTATCGCCGACCTCTACGTCGTCAACGGCCAGGATGTCGGCACCGACAAATACACCTACAAGCTGGACTGGCTGGCCAAGGTGCGCGCGTTTCTTGCAGAAGAAATCAGGCGCTACCCGAACCTCGTCGTGCTCGGCGATTTCAACATCACGCCGGACGATCGCGACATCTACGATCCGATCGCGTGGAAGGAGCAGATCCTCTGCTCGACCCCCGAGCGCGACGCGCTCAAGGCGATCATCGATCTCGGTCTGCACGACACGTTCCGCCTGTTCAACGACGAGGCCGGGCACTACTCGTGGTGGGACTATCGCCAGGCCGGCTTCCGCCGCAACCTCGGCATGCGCATCGACCTCGTGCTTGCGAGCGAGGCGCTGCGCGCGCGCTGCCGCGCGGCGAATATCGACCGCGTGCCGCGCACCTGGGAGCGGCCGTCCGATCACACGCCGGTGCTGCTGGAACTTGATTGAGAAAATCGTTCGCGCCTTCGCGTGAAACGACTGATTCCGGCCAGCAAACGGAACCGCGAATCGCGGGTGTAGAATTTCCCGATGACGGATTTTTCGCACGATGACGATTGGCCCGCCGAACTCGACGACCACGAGCTCGAGGAACTCGACCAGTTCCTGCGCGCGCACGCGGGCGAGGATCACCTGCTGCTCGACGGTGTGCACGGCTTGCTCACCGCGATCGGCATCGGTCCGGACAAGGTGTCGCCCGACGAGTGGCTGCCCGAGGTCCTGCACGAGCCGTTTGCCGACGAGGATGAGGGCCGACGCGTGCTCGAACTGCTCGCGCGCCTGTCGGAAAGCGTCGGGGCCGAGGTCGAGGCCGACAACTACGAACCCATTCTCGGCGAGATCGAGCTCGACGACGGCGACACGGCCTTGTCGGCGCTCGGGTGGTGCGAGGGGTTTTCGCGCGGCGTCGACTTGCGTGCACGCCTGTGGGAATCGCGTCTCGGCATCGATTCGCACCTGACCGAGCTGCTCGGCCCGATCATGGCGCTCGCGGTCGAGGAAGGGGTGTTCGCCACCGACGCGGATTTCGCGCCGCTCTCCGAACAGGAATACGACGACTGCCTGGCGCAGCTGCCGGCCGCGGTCGGCGCGGTCGCGCATTACTGGGTCGATGCGCCGCTGGCGCCGGAAGAACTCTCCGGTTCGCCGCAGCGCGCTTCGGCCGGGAGCGAACCACGGCGCAAGCGCCTGGGTCGCTGGCTGCACTGAGGACACGCGCGCATTTCGCGGGATGCACGTCGCGGTCGCGCAGGGGTGACTTTCGCAACAGGACGCGAGCGGCAATAGCTGGTACAACGTCGCGACCGAGCTCGTTCCCGTTTCGTCCAGGAGAATTCCGATGCGTCGTCTGCTTCTGGCCAGCGCCTGTGCGCTCGCCTGTGTTTCGCTTGGCAGCACCGCTGCCGTTTCCGCCAAGGACGCCGCGCCGACGGCAAAAACCGCCGTAGCGGCGCGCCCGGCGCCGGACTGGGTCAAGCGCAGCAACGAGCTCGCCCAGCCACTGCTCAAGGCGCAGGCGGAATTCGCACCGGAGTTCGCCTCGTTCTTCGGCTTGCCCGGCTACGACGATCGCGTTGCCGATCTCGGTCCGAACAACGGCGAGCGCCAGCGCGCGGCCTTGCGTGGCGCCAAGGACACGCTGCAGAAGGATCTGCAGACCGAAGAGAACCCGTTCGTCCGTCAGGACATCGACATCATGCTGCACGCCGCCGATCAGCAGATCGAAGGCAGCGAGCTCAACGAAAAACTGCTGCTGCCGTTCACCGACGTCGGCCAGCTCGTGTTCCAGGGTGAGCAGGCGCTGTTGCAGGATCAGACCGATCCGGCGCGGCGCGCGAAAGCGCTCGCGCGCCTGCAGAACTATGTCGGCCTCCACGCAGGTACGACGCCGATCGCGACTCTCGCGCGCCAGCGCTACGAGGAACGGTTGAAGAATCCCGCACTGCTCAAGCCGACCAAGCTTGAAGTCGAACAGGCGCTGCGCAACGCCGACACCTATGCCGCCGGCATCCGCAAGTTGTTCGGCAAGTACAAGATCGAAGGCGGCGACGCCGCGCTCGCGGCAATGGACCGGCAACTGCGCGACTACACCGAATGGATGAAGAAGGACGTGCTGCCGAATGCGCGCAGCGACACGCGCCTGCCGCCGGAGTTGTACGCTTTCCAGCTCAAGCAGGTCGGCATCGACATCGCGCCCGAGGTACTGATCCAGCGCGCGCAACTCGAATTCATGGAGACGCGCAACGCGATGCAGCAGCTCGCGCCGCTGGTTGCCAAGGCGAAAGGCATCCAGGCGACCGACTATCGCGAGGTGATCCGCGCGTTGAAGAAGAAGCAGCTCGACAAGAGCTCGATCGAAGGCTTCTACCGCAATACGGTCATGCCCGAGCTCGAAAAGCAGATCGCCGCGAACAAGGTGGTCGACCTGCCGCAGCGGCCGATGGTCATGCGCCTCGCCTCGGAGGCCGAGTCCGCCGCACAGCCGGCGCCGCATTTCCTGCCCGCACCGCTGATCGGCAACACCGGCCAGCAGGGGCAGTTCGTGCTGCCGCTCGGCAATCCCGCGTCGGCCGGCAAGGACGGCAAGAGCGCCGCCTACGACGACTTCACCTACGAAGCCGGCGCCTGGACGCTGGCCGCGCACGAAGGCCGCCCCGGCCACGAATTGCAGTTCACCGCGATGGTCGAGCGCGGCATCTCGCTCGCGCGCACGCTGTTCGCGTTCAACAGCGTCAACGTCGAAGGCTGGGCACTGTACGCGGAAGCCGAGATGGTGCCGTACGAGCCGCTCGAGGGTCAGCTCATTGCACTGCAACTGCGCCTGCTGCGCGCCGCGCGCGCGATGCTCGATCCGATGCTCAACCTCGGCCTCATCGACCGCGAGCGTGCGGGCCAGGTGTTGACCGAAGATGTCGTCCTGTCCGAGCCGATGGCGCGCCAGGAACTCGACCGCTACACGTTCAATGCGCCGGGTCAGGCGGGCAGCTATTTCTACGGCTACAGCCGCATCATGCAACTGCGCATGGAAACCGAACTCGCGCTCGGCAAGCAGTTCGACCGCCGCGCCTACAACAACTTCCTGCTCGACCAGGGCCTGCTGCCGCCGGACCAGCTCGCCAAGGCCGTGCGTGAGCGCTTCATTCCGGCGCAGCGCAAGGCCAAGTGATGCACCGGCGCGGGGCCGTCAACTTTCGTTGCACGGCCCCGTTTCGCGCAGTTCGATGCTGCACCACTCCGCGGCCGGGCAGTTCGCGGCGATAGCGAGCGCCTCGTCGCGATTCACGTTCTTGAGATGGTAGAAGCCGCCGACGATCTCCTTGGCTTCGGCGAACGGGCCGTCGACCACGTTGGTCTTGCCGTTGCGCTTTTCGATGCGCGTGCCGCGGGCAACGCTCTTCAGTGACTGTGCGGCCTCGAGCACGCCGCGTTCCTTGAGGCTGCCGGCGTAGGCGACCATGCGATCCCATTCCATCGCCGCCTGCTCGGGCGGGCGGCCGGCACGGCGATCGGCGCGTTCCATGATCAGCATCAGGTAGCTCATATTCGTCTCCGGGAATGGAATGGCTCGATCGAACGATCGCATCAGTGGATTCGGGTTGCGGACCGGCTGCATTGCTCCGCGCGTTCGCGCATCAGGCGCTGCTCGCGCGCATTGCGTGTCAGCTCCGAGGCGCGCTCGAATTCCGCGCACGCCTCGTCGAAACGGCCGAGTTTTTCGAGCAGATCGCCGCGCACGGCCGGCAGAAATTGATAGTTGCGCAACGCGGGTTCCGCGACCAGCCGATCGACCAGGTCGAGGCCCGCCTGCGGCCCGAATGCCATCGCGATCGCGACCGCGCCGTTGAGCTCGACGATCGGCGACGGTGCGATCTGCGCCAGTTCGGCATAGAGCGCGGCGATGCGCGCCCAATCGGTTTCTTCGGCGCGGCGCGCACGCGCATGGCAGGCCGCGATCGCCGCCTGCAACTGGTAGGTGCTGCGGTCCTGGCCGAGTTTTTCCGCGCGCGCCAGCGCCTTGAGGCCGCGTTCGACCAACAGCCAGTCCCAGTGTGCGCGGTTCTGTTCGAGCAGCAGAATCGGCGTGCCGTCCTTATCGCTGCGCGCGTGCAGGCGCGAGGCCTGGATTTCCATCAACGCCACGAGGCCGTGCACCTCGGCGTCGTGCGGCGCGAGTTCGGCGAGGATGCGGCCCAGGCGCAGCGCTTCCTCGCACAACGCCGGACGCATCCAGTCCTCGCCCGCGGTCGCCGCGTAGCCTTCGTTGAAGACGAGATAGATGACGTCGAGCACCGAGGCGAGACGCGAGGCGCGGTCCTCGCCGCGCGGCAGTTCGAACGCCACGTTTGCTTCCGCCAGCGTGCGCTTCGCGCGCACGATGCGCTGCGCGATCGTTGGCTCGGGCACGAGGAAGGCACGCGCGATCTCCTCGGTGGTCAGGCCGCCGAGCAGGCGCAGGGTCAGCGCGACCTGCGCCTCACGCGACAGCGCGGGATGGCAGGCGGTGAACATCAGGCGCAGCAAGTCGTCGCCGATGTCGTCGTCGAGTGCGGCGATGTGATCCTCGGCGCGCGCTTGCTGCTGCTCGTCGAGCTCGCGTGCGATCTGCGCGTGCTTCTCCTCGGCAAGCTTGCCGTGGCGCAGACGGTCGATCGCACGATTTTTTGCCGTGGCCATCAGCCATGCCCCGGGGTTGTCGGGAATACCCTTGTCGGGCCATTGCTCGAGCGCGGTGACCAGCGCGTCCTGGGCCAGCTCCTCGGCAAGACTGATGTCGCCGCCGAGCATGCGCGCGAGCACGGCGACGACCTTCGCCGACTCCATGCGCCAGAGCACATCGATCGTGCGCCGCGTACGTGCCTGATTGTCCGTCGCCGTCATGGCGACGGATCAGAACATCATCGCGCCGATTGAGCAAGAGCCGGAGGTTGCCGATCCTGCGCGCGCGTCAGTGCGCGCCTTCGCCGCAGTCTTCGGGGCCGTCGACGATCGCGTAGGTGATGCACTCGCCGTCGCCCGCGACATCCATGAACCGCTTCGCGCCTTCGATCGCGGCTTCGCGCGAATCGTATTGCAGCATCGCGAAGCCGCCGACGATCTCCTTCGCTTCGGCGTACGGTCCGTCGATCACCTGCGAACTGCCGTTCGCGCGGCGCACGACCGCGCCATGGCTCCTGAGCGGCAGGAATCCGCCGCCGCCGAGGAATTCGCCACGCGCAAGCGCTTCGCCGATGAAACCGTCCATGCGCGCTTTCTCCTCCGCGTTGGGCGGGCGCGCAGGATTGGTGTTTGCGTCGGGAATGTAGATGCTGAAATATTTCATGGTGTCCTCCGTTGTTGATCAGTGTTTCTTGGCTTGCTGCTCGATCTGCGCGCGCAGGCGCTCTTCCTGCTCGCGCAGATCGGGGGTGAATTCGGCGCCGAAATCCTCGGCCTCGAAGATCTGGCGGATCTCGATTTCGGATTCGATGCCGTCGAACGGATTCGGGCAGCGCTTGACCCACTCGATCGCTTCCTCGAGCGATTTCACCTGCCAGACCCAGAAGCCGGCGATCAGCTCCTTGGTCTCGGCGAACGGGCCGTCGAGGACGCTGCGCTGCGCATCCTTGAAGTGTACGCGCGCGCCTTTGGAGCTCGGATGCAAGCCTTCGCCGGCAAGCATGACGCCGGCCTTGACCAGCTCTTCGTTGAAGCGGCCCATGTCGGCCAGAAGTTTCTCGCTGGGCATGCAGCCCGCTTCGGATTGTTGGGTCGCGCGGACCAGGACGGCGAATTTCATGGACATTTTCCTTCGATCGGCAATGGCGGGGCGTAGTGTCTGAGCTCGCTTCTTGCCGAAACAACGGACGGACGCAGGCAAAATCGACACGCCTGCGAAAAATTTTTGCGGCGAGCGGCGCCGACGCGACGTCAAAAACCGCTGTCGGCGATTTTTACCGCGGCACGGCGGGTAAAATGCCGCCAAAACCCGGCCTCTGCCGGAGCCGGCCCGTCGCGATGTTGTTGACCTTACGCCTGATCTTTTTCGGCCTGTTTGCCTTCTTCGTGCTCTGCGTGCTGCTCGTGCACCTGCGCGGTCGCGTGCGCTTGCGCTTCGACCGCCAGCTCGCCGACCACTCGGCCCTGTTTGCCCCGTACAACCTGCTGATGTACGCGTTCTCGCGCGTGCCGGCGCGGCCGATTCTCGATCGCGGCGGCTTTCCGCATCTGAATCCGCTGCGCGAGCATTGGCAGACGATCCGCGGCGAAGCATCCGCCCTGTTCGACGAAGGCCATATCCGCGCGGCCGAACAGCGCAACGACCTCTCGTTCGACAGCTTCTTCAAGCAGGGCTGGAAGCGCTTCTATCTCAAGTGGTACGGCGAGCCGCTCGCGAGCGCGCAGGCGCTGTGCCCGCAGACGGTGGCGCTGCTGCGTTCCATCCCCGAGGTCAAGGCGGCGATGTTCGCGCTGCTGCCGCCGGACAGCCGGCTCACTCCGCATCGCGACCCCTTCGCCGGTTCGCTGCGCTACCACCTCGGTCTGATCACGCCGAACTCGCGCGACTGCCGCATCTTCGTCGACGGCGACGAGTACGCGTGGAGCGACGGCGGCGACATCGTCTTCGACGAAACCTTCGTGCACTGGGCCGAGAACAAGACCGACGTCACCCGCGTGATCCTGTTCGCCGACGTCGAGCGCCCGCTGCGCACGCCGTGGATGCGCGCGATCAACCGCCGCGTCGGCGCGTTCATGGGTGCGATCACGGCCTCTCCCAATGACACGGCCTCCGAGAAAACCGGTGTCGTCAATCGGCTGTACGCGCGCATGCGCGGCGGCAACCAGCGCGGCGTGACGTTCCGCAGGCGCCATCCGCGCCTGTACCGCATCATCAAATATCCGGCGATCCTGACCGCACTGTGGCTGCTGTTCGCGGCGCCATGGCCGTTGCTTTGAGCGTTTGGACTACGGCGCCGGCGTCGAAGCACGTTTCACCTTCGCATCGAAGTAGTCGGCGATCAGGTGATAGACGTGCTTCTTCATCGCCGGCGTCGACAGGCCGTGCTTGCCGCCGGGGTAGGTCATCAGTTCGAATTGCACGCCGCGATCCTGCAGCGCGGCCATCAGCGCGGTCGAGTTGGCGAACAGCACGTTGTCGTCGGCCATGCCGTGCACGAGCAGCAGCGGTGACTTCATGCCGTCGAGCCAGTGCAGCGTGCCTGACAGCCTGTAGCCCTCGGCATTGTTCTGCGGCGTGCCGAGATAGCGCTCGGTGTAGAACGTGTCGTACAAGGTCCAGTCGGTGACCGGCGCAACGGCGACGCCGGCGGCGATTTCGCTTGACGCCTTGGCCAGCATCATCGTCGTCAGGTAGCCGCCGTAGCTCCAGCCGAACACGCCGATGCGCGCGGGATCGACGAAGGATTGCGACTTGAGCCAGCGGATGCCGGCGACCTGGTCTTCGACTTCGACCTTGCCGAGCTGCTTGTCGATCGCGTCGGAGAACGCTCGGCTGCGTCGCGCCATGCCGCGGTTATCGAGCGTGAATACGACGTAGCCGTGCTGTGCCATGTATTCGCAGAAGTAGTCGATCCAGCCGCGCGCGGCCATCTGCGAATGCGGGCCGCCGTAGTAGAAGTCGAACACCGGGTATTTCTTCGACGGATCGAAGCCGCGCGGCTTGTACACTCGGTAGTAAAGATCCTGGCCGTCATTCGCCTTGATCGTGCCGAACTCGGGCACGACATGCGCGTCGCGATACGGCCAGTAGGGATGCTTCGCGTCGAGTTCGTTGCGCTCGATCCAGGCGACGAGACCGCCGTCGATCGCCTTGCGCAGACTCACCTGCGGCGGCGTCGACGGATCGGCGAAGGTGTCGATGTAGTACTCGGCATTCCTGGTGAATTCGGCATGATGCTGGCCGTCGCCCCGGCTGATCCGACGCGGCGCATTCGCCGTCGTGCCGTCGAGTTTGAGCGCGTAGACCTGACGGTCGGGCACGAAGTCGCGGTTCGAGTCGACGTAGGCCAGGCCGAGCCTCTCGTCGATGCCGAGCAGGCCGTCGATGTTCCATGTGCCCGTGCTGATCGCGTGTTTGAGCGTGCCGTCGAGGCCGTAGAGATACAGATGCTTCCAGCCGCTGCGCTCGCTCGCCCAGACAAAAGCATCCTGCGACTTGAGGAAGCGCAAGTCGTCGTTGAGGTTAACCCAGGTGTTCGCTTCCTCGCTGAGCAACGTGCGCTGCCGCAGCGTATTCACCTCGACCAGGTTCAATTCGAGCCGCTGCTGGCTGCGCTGCATCAGCTGATAGCTCAGACGCCTGCCGTCGGGCAGCCAGTCGACGCGCGCGAGATAAACGTCGGGGTTGTTGCCAAGGTCGACGAAGCGCGCCTCGCCACCGGCCGGCGACACCAGGCCGAGTTTCACCTCCACGTTGTTCTTGCCCGCGGCTGGATAGCGTTGCTCGATCGTGTCGATGCGTTCGGCATAGACCTCGGTGCGCTTGACCACGGGCACCCGGACTTCGTCGTAGCGCTCGAAGGCGAGCGCGGAATCGTCCGGCGCCCACCAGTAGCCGTTGAAGCGCGCCATTTCTTCCTGCGCCACAAATTCGGCCTCGCCGTTGTGCACCGTGCCGCCGCCGTCATGCGTGAGCTGGCGCGCCTTGCCGTCGTGCAGGTCGATCGCCCACAGGTTCTGGCCGTGGACGTAGGCGACGTAGCGGCCGAGCGGCGAAATCTTCGGATCGATCGCCTCGCCCAGCGTGTCGAGCAGATGCAGCGCCTTGTCGCGACGGCCGACGAGATCGTAGAGGTATAATTTGTTGCCTAGTGGAAAAAGCAGCTTCTTCCCGTCCGGAGACCATTGGTAGTCGACGATGCCGCGGCGGCCGGCGATGCGTGCACGCTCGCGTCGCGCCTTTTCCGCATCGGACAGCTCAACCGCCGTCGGCTCGATCACGCTCGAATCGACGAGCAGATGCGTCTGGTTCGAATTGACGTTGTATTCCCACAGGTCGTAAGTGTTCTGGTCGTCCTGTTTCGAGCGCAGGAAGGTCACGCGCGTGCCGTCGGGCGAGGCCTTGAGCTTGACCGGCGTCGGCCCCGACAGGCTCTCACCATCGAATATGCGCTCGATCGTCAATTCCTTGGCTTGCGCCGCACTCGCTGCTGCCAACATCGTCAGTCCCAGAATCCAGCGCCGCATCACTATTTCCCCAAAAAGAGCCTCTTGCCGCGGAATGCACGGACAACAAAAAATGTTGCCGCAGTTCTATCCGTGTTTGTCCGCGAAATCCGTGGCCAACAGCTTTACGCCTTGCCGCCGTGCCCGAACAGGATCCTGCGTTCTTCCTCGGTCATCGATGTCGCGTCCGCGCGGAATTCGCCGAGAGCCTGCGCACGCACGGTTGCCGGTCGCGCCGCGATCATCGCGCGCCAGCGCCGTACCTCGGCATATGGCGCCAGGTCGAACGGCGCCTTGTCGTAAGCGTCGATCCACGGCCAGCAGGCCATGTCGGCGATCGTGTACTCTTTTCCACAAATGTACTCGCGGCCGGCGAGACGGCGATCGAGCACGCCGAGCAGGCGGCCGACCTCGCGCGCGTAGCGCTCCCTGGCATATGCGATCGGCTCCGGCGCGTAGACGTGGAAGTGGCCGTACTGACCGGTCATCGGTCCCAGCCCAGCCATCTGCCAGAACAGCCACTGCATGCATTCGACGCGACCGCGAACGTCACGCGGCAGGAACTTTCCAGTCTTCTCGGCGAGATATTGCAGGATCGCACCCGATTCGAACAAGCTGATCGGTGCGCCACCGTCTGCCGGCGCATGGTCGATGATCGCGGGCATGCGCCCGTTCGGCGAAATGACGAGGAAGTCGGGCTTGAGCTGGTCGCCATGGCCGATGTCGACGCGGACGATCTTGTAGTCAAGGCCGGCTTCTTCGAGAAACAGCGGGATCTTGCGTCCGTTCGGTGTGGGCCAGTAGTACAGTTCAATCATGTCGTGCTCCGGGCGGGGAAATTGGAAAGGCCCTTGCTCAATGCTTTGGCCGCGGTACGGGTGAGGCAAGGCGGTTGGCGCGGCGCAACGCAACCAGCACCTTGTCCAGTGGCAAAGCGGCGGCGTCACCGTGAAAGCCATGCACGGCATGTGCGCGGAACAGGGAATTGAGGATGGCTTCCTCGGTCGCCTCGGCCACCGCCTGGAACAGCGGCGTCATGCGCTCGGCGGCAACGCTGCGCGCAGATTGGACCGAGGCGTCAGCCAAGCGCAGATTTTCCTGCGCCGTGGAAAATGCGATGACATAGTCGCCCGAGCCGTTCGACATGACCGAACCCGTGCGGGCCAGGCCGACCAGGGCGCGGCGCGCAAGCCGCTGCAAGGCACTCGCGTCGAGCGGTGCATCGGTGGCAACGACGATCATGATGCTGCCGTCGCCCTTGGCCGGCGCCGCGCTGGCGCCGCGCGCGTATTCCGCGGGGTCGGGCAGTTCCTTCCATACCGGCACGCCGGCAATGGTCAACTGGCCGCCGAAATTGCTCTGCACGAGCACGCCGACGGTGTAACCGCCGTCGGTCGCCTCCAGACGCCGCGAACTGGTGCCGATGCCGCCCTTCCAGCCGAAGGCAACCGTGCCGGCGCCAGCGCCGACATCGCCTTCCTCGATCACCGCGTACGACAGCCGCGTCAGTGCCTGCTCGACCAACGCCGGCGTCAACGGCCGTGCGCGAATATCGCTCAGATGACCGTCGTTGGTTTCGCCGACGACGGGATTGATCGAACGGACATCTTCCATGCCCGGCTGACGCAGCAGCCAGTCAACCGCCGCGTCGGCGACTTTCCACACACCGAGCGTACCGGTCAGCAGGATCGGGGTTTCCAGCTCACCGAGTTCCTGCACCTGGGTCACGCCGAGGAGTTTGCCGAATCCGTTGCCGACGACGATGGCCGCCGGCACGCGCTGCCGGAACAGATTGCCCGCATGCGGCACGATCGCGGTGACGCCGGTGTGGAAACGCGTTCCCTCGATCAGACTGGCATGACCCACGCCGACACCGGCTACATCGGTAATCGCGTTGCGCGGTCCGGGAGACAATGTGCCGACGACGATGCCCGCTTCGCGCGCGCGCGGACGCGCGTCGCCGGCGACAGCGATGCCAAGCAGGCCGAACAAGCCGAGGCAAGCCACCACTGGCCCGAGGACCCGGTTGCAACGTCTTTCATTGTTCGTCGCGAAGCTTTTGCCGCGTATCTGTGTCACGTTGTTTCCTCACTTCGGCAATACGGGAAGGGTAGCTGTCGATGGAAGGTCGCGAACGGCGTACTTCCTTGCCATGATCGAAGTTTCTCAAACGCTCTCCACACAAATGGGGCGGCTGCAGAAGCACATTTACAACGCCGGCTCGCCGGGCTCAACGTGCGGTAGTCAATGCCTTCAACGCTTCCGGATTCTGCATGTTCCGCAGCAGGGTTTCCACGGCCGCCGGCGTCGCAGAAGGTACACGCGATGTCTCGGCCAAGTTACGGATGATTTCACCTTGCCGCGTCATGGCAACCGCGCCGTAGCTGCAAACGTTGTCAGCGCGCCCTCATGCCCAGGGTTCTGGCTCCACGCATTGAACTCCTCCGGCGACTTGCAGAGTTTCTCGCCAAACGCGACCGACGTGTTGCGGAAGCTGTGCGGATTGAAATAGGGCGGGCTCCTCGCCGCGAATGCTTGCTTGAAGAGTTCGCGGGTCGGCGTGGCCTTGCTTCAATGCGCGCGGTCGAAGCCGGAAGCCACGAAGCCGTTGCCAACACCCGCCAACACCTTCGTCATTTCAGATCGGCGAAAGCGGCTTGGGGCATCGAGCAGTCGCAGCTTGGCGTTGCCATGCTCGAAGCCGGCACTATCACGACCGCGGGTGGTGCAGCCGGCGACGACACCTGCCCACGCGCCTCGCTGCACATGGGTGCGAGCAGCGCGCCGGCCACACCCGTGGCGTTGGTGAGATCGGGCGGTGCGTTCTTGTCGATTTCATCCCAACGCGCTTCGTGTAGTTCAAACTTGCGCACCATGCAGAGAATCAACAGGTGCGGCGCCAACTTGTGTTGCCGCTTCATGGACGATTGGCACGTACCGCGCAGCAGCTTGCCGATTTCCTGCGGCGTCAGCGCTACATCGCGGCTGCGCGCGGTGGCGATGTACCTTGCTTCCACGGCCGCAGCGGGATTGAATTGCACCTTGCCGCGCGCGATGGCGTAGGCGAACAAGCATTTCATCGCGTTGCGCGTTTGCAGCGCCATCTGGTCGGCACCGCGCGCTTTGATCTTGTCCGTGATTTTCGACACCTCGTCGATGGACACGTCGACCGGAAGCCTGGCGCCAATGGCCTGCAGAGCGTCCTTGTCGAGCACGCGACGCGTATTGTGCGGCCTGCTGCTCGCCTTGCTCTCGACTTCGGTGTAGCAGATTTCGACGAAGGCCCGCACCGTGTTGGCTTGCTTCGCTGCCCCGGCTTCCTTGCCCGCCTGCTTTGTCGCCGCCCGGGACTTTCCATGCGCCACCTGCTCACGGCTCTCCTCGCGCCGGCGGCGGGCTTCGGCAATCGAGAATGCAGGGCAATCATCCAGCGCGGCCATTTCATTCTCGCCGCCTCTGCCGTCCGGTCTGTATTGCATCCGTCAGACCTTCTTGCCGCTCGGGTGCACGACGACGAACAAGCCGCCGCCGTCGACGACCTGATGCGTCTTAGCTTTTTGGACCGCAACGGATCCCATCGGAGCATAAATGCAGCATTTCTGCGTTTTCTGGCCGACTATCGGAACCTGGCGGATCGCATTGGAAGCGAAACTACTTTCCGATGCAGAACGTCGAGAAGATCGCGCCGAGCAGATCATCGCTCGAATACTCGCCGGTAATTTCGCCGAGCTCGTGCTGCGCGCGGCGCAGCTCCTCGGCGGCGAGTTCGCCGGCGCGTGCGACGGTCAAGTGCATGTTGGCGCGTTGCAGATGTTCGGCGACGTGTGTCAGTGCGTCGACATGACGGCGACGTGCGCTGAACGCACCGTGCGCGCCCTCGCCGCGACCGGCCAGTTGCGCCAGTTCGACACGCAGCAGATCGAGGCCCGCGCCGGTATGTGCCGACAACCCAATGTGGGCCGTGCCATCGGCGCCTGCCTTACGCTCGGGCAGTCCACCGTACAGGTCGATCTTGTTGCGTACGATCACGCGTGTGGCGGCTCGATTGCATTCGCCAAGCAGTTCGCGATCCGCGTCGACATGCGTATCGTCGGTGACGAGAACCGCGACGTCGGCACGGGCGAGTTCCGCGCGCGCGCGGCGGATGCCCTCGGCTTCGACGATGTCGTGCGCTTCGCGCAGACCGGCGGTATCGACCAGAGTCAGACCGATGCCTTCGAGATCGACGCTTTCGCGCAGCACGTCACGCGTGGTGCCGGCGATCGGTGTCACGATGGCGCGTTCACTCCGCGCGAGCGCGTTGAGCAGGCTCGACTTGCCTGCGTTCGGCCGGCCGACGATGACCACGTGCAAGCCGTCACGCAGCACGACGCCGCGGCGCGCGCCCTGCAGCAAGCTCGCTGTTGCCGCGCGCAACGCAGCGAGTTGTTCGGTCAGTTGCGGCGTCGAAAGGAAATCGATTTCCTCCTCGGGAAAATCGAGCGCTGCCTCGAGCCAAGCACGCAGACGCACGAGCGCTGCGAACAACTCCTGCACCGCGCGCGAGAAGTCGCCTTCGAGACTGCGCATCGCCGCGCGCGCGGCCGATTCCGATCCGCTCGCGATCAGGTCCGCGACCGCTTCGGCCTGGGCCAGATCGAGCTTGCCGTTGAGGTAGGCGCGTTCGGAAAACTCACCTGGCCGCGCGGGACGTGCGCCAAGCGCGAACGTGCGGCGCAGGATCAGGTCGAGCACGACCGGACTGCCGTGCGCCTGCAGTTCGACCACGTCCTCGCCGGTGTAGGAATTCGGTGCGGCGAAGTAGATGGCGAGGCCGCGATCGAGCACCTCGCCGTCGGCATCACCGAAGGCGGAAAAGTGTACCTTGCGTGGCGTCAGTTTCTTTCCGGTCAGCGCTTCGCCGATCGCTGCGCTCGCAGGCCCCGATACGCGCACGACGCCGATCCCACCCGCACCGGCCGCTGTTGCAATCGCCGCTATCGTGTCGTCGTTGGGCATTTCAGCCAGAAACTCTTTTCGCCCTTTGCTCTACGTCTTGGCAGGCGCCGCCATCGCGCCTACGCGCTTGGTGATGACCCACTGCTGCAGCAGCGACAGCCAGCCGTTCATGGTCCAGTACAGGGTCAGACCGGCCGGCGCGAACGCGAACATGACCGCGAAGATCAGCGGCATGAACTTCATCATGCGTTGCTGCATCGGGTCCATGCCGGGCGAGGCCGGCGACAGCCATTGCGTGGCGAGCATGGCGACGCCGTTGAGGATAGGCAGGATGAACAGCGGATCCGGTGCCGACAGGTTCTGGATCCAGCCGAAGAACGGCGCCTGGCGCAGCTCGACGCTCTCCTGCAGCACCCAAAGCAGGGCAAAGAAGATCGGCATCTGGATCAGGATCGGCAGGCAGCCGCCGAGTGGGTTGATTTTTTCCTTTTTATACAACTCCATCATCGCCGCGTTGAGCTTCTGCTTGTCGTCGCCGTAGCGCTCCTTGAGCGCCTCCATGCGCGGCTGGAACTGTTTCATCTTCGCCATCGAGCGGTACTGCGCCTCAGAGGGCTTGTACAACGCGAGCTTGAGCAGCAGCACGAGCAGGATGATCGCGACACCCCAGTTGCCGCTGAATTTGTGCAATTGGAGCAGGACCCAATGCATCGGCTGGGCGATGAAAGTGAGGATGCCGTAGTCGGCAGTCAATTCGAGGCCCGGGGCGATGTTGGCGAGATCGCTCTGCAGCTTCGGACCGACGTAGAGGCGCGAAGCGAAGGTACCGCTCGCGTTCGGTGCGATCGTTTGCGTCGGCGACATCGCATAGATCAGATAGCGTCCGTCGGCCGTGCCGGTCGAATACTGGTCGGTTTCGCCCGCAGCCGGAATGAAGGCGGCGAAGAAGTAGTGCTGGAGCATGGCGATCCAGCCGCCGGCGACGTCGGTTTTGCTCAGTGTCGACTCGGCGAATTTGGCGAACGCGAGCTTGTTGAACTTGCCCTGCGCATACCAGGCAGCGCCGACGAAAGCGTAGGCTTCGGAGTTGTACATCGAGAACAGGCCGCCGCTGTGCGCCGGCGGCGCAGTGCGCTGCAACTGCCGGTATTCGTTGCCGGTCCACGGCGCAGCACTGGCGTTGGTCACTTCCTCGTGCGTCTCGATCAGATAGCTGCCGCGGGTGAAGACGACGACCTTGCGCACACTGATGCCCGAGGCATCGGTCCAGGTCAGCGGCACCTCGATCTTGTCGCTGCCCGCAGCAAGCTCATAGCTCGTCTTCTCGACGTGGAACGACGCCTTGTGGTTCGGCGCGGCGCCGCCGTTGCTGACCAAGCCGGTCTGCGCGACGAAAAAGTGCTCGGCGGAATCATCGAGCAGACGCACCGGCTTGGTCTTGTCCTTGGGATCGATCGGGTAGGCGAGCAGGTCCGCGCGCACGACGCTGCCGCCGAGGGTGCTGATCTCGACGCGCAGCAAGTCGGTCGACACGGTAATCGTCTGCGCGGCAGGGTCCTTGCCTGCATCTGCAGCGCCGGGTGCAGACTGCGGGTTCGGCGCGCTAGCCGCTGACGGCACATCCCGGACTGAGCCGGTCGTCGCGGGAGCCGCGTTGGCGGCGGCGGCCGGAGTCGAAGCCTGGGGTTTCGGTCCGTAGTCCTGCTCCCAGGCGGAGTAGATCATGTAGCCGACGGCGATGAGGGCGAGCAGCAGGAACGAACGGGTGCTGGACATGGATGACTCTGGCAAGGGGGAACGCGCGTTGAAGCGGTGGGGGCGCGAGCGCGGGAGTTCAAGAAACTCGGGATCGAGCGCGGTCGCGCATTGTGCCGGGAGCCTCGGCAGGGTTCAACAATTGTGCCGCTGCCGCGGGTTCCACACCCGACGCCGTTGCGTTTCCGATCTGCGCGATCAACTTGCGCCAGAGCTGTTCGAGTTCCGCGCGCAGCGCAACGTTGTCGACTTGCGCGGCCGAGCCGCGCGCGATCACCAGCACGTCACAGAGCGGCAGGTGTGGGCGATGCAGACGAAAACTTTCGCGGATCTGCCGGCGGATGCGGTTGCGCACCACGGCCAACTTCGACACGCGGCGCGACACAGCCATGCCGAGGCGCGGGCTCGCGCCGGCATTCGGCCGGTATTCGCATTGAAGGTGCTTGAGGGAGAGGCGCTTGCCGGAATGGCGCAACGCGCTGAAATCGGCGGGCCGCAGCAGACGTGCGGCGCGCGGATAGGCAAGATCGGGCGATGAGTCACTCATCGCGAAAGACGGAATCGGGTTC